>CAMNGO010000099.1 GCA_946538445.1 uncultured Lachnospiraceae bacterium | reverse complement strand
GCGCCGATATGTGTACCATCGCAGAAGCCAGAGATTTCCTGGAAGAAGTACCTGAGAAGCTGGATTTTATGGCCACATCCTGCTGTCCGGCATGGGCTGCTTTTGCCAAGAAGAACTTCCCTGATCTGGCCCCGAATATCTCCATGGCTCTTACTCCTATGGTATTGACGGCACGTCTTGTTAAGAAACGTCATGATGGATGCAAGATTGCTTTTATCGGGCCATGTGCTGCGAAGAAACTGGAAGCCATGAGAAGAACGATCCGTTCTGATGTGGACTTCGTCCTTACCTTTGAAGAAGTTGCAGGAATGATGGAAGCCAAGGGAGTATCCTTTGACGATATTACGGAAGAAGAATATCTTCCATTTGAGTCTGCCAGTGGAGACGGCTGTGGTTTCGCAATTTCCGGTGGTGTGGCAGATGCCGTTGCTCACAGGATCAAACAGTTGAAACCTGATGCCGAGGTGAAGATCGCCAGGGCAGAAGGACTTGCGGAATGTAAGAAACTCCTTATGATGGCAAAAAGAGGCATGTACAAGGGATATCTGTTGGAAGGTATGGGATGTCCGGGCGGATGTGTCGGCGGAGCCGGAACTATCATGGCACCGGATAAGACAGCAAAACTGGTACAGGCAGAAATCAAGAATAAATCGTCTCAGACACCAATCGATAACCGGTATATGTTCATGCTTGACAACGTGGAAGAGAGAAAACAGCTTCTTAACAGCGACTTCTCGACCGGAGCAGATGAGTGGGAGAAGACTACTTTCAATGACTGATGGTGAGGCTGAATTCTTCCTGGAACTATGCATAGAGGGGATGAAACATCATGTTTTTCAAGCATAAAAAACACTCTGTGGAGAAAAAATCCTACGATAAAGAAACGAAGAAACCTGTATTAAAGTGCAGTATCTGTACCGGAGAACAGGTTGCCGGTTTTCAGGATAAGAAGACGGGGAAATTCGAAGACATCATGCTGGTACGAAGTCCTCAGGATCTTGAGACTTTCAAGGAGACATACGACATCAGCGAAGAAATGGATAAGATTTATTAAGGAAGGCTGCCGCATTTTATTGTGCGGCAGCCTTTGCTATGTCTTTTTTACCTGACGAGATAATTTCCGCTGAAAAGATTGTAGATCATATCATGAAGCTGTGCCGGGGAGAGTCTGCATCCGTGGGAAATATAGATTTTGGCGATGCCGCAGAGTCCTCCGGCAAAGAATTCAGCTACGAATTCGCGATATTCCCGTGATCGTTCCGGCTCAAAGCAGGAGCAATTGATAAAGGAGTCAAAAAGGCACTCGTGCATGAGATATATGATATCATTTTCCACCAGCAGGGAGAGAAACTCTTTCTTCTCCAGAATATAATTGCTGTATTCACAGGACAATTCTTCCAGGCTCAGGGCTTTGGTCTCACAGCTTTCACCAGGCTGGAAACAATGTTTTTTGCTAAGCTCATATAGAATGATGTTCTCTTTGGACTCAAACAGGGAATAGAAGGTCTGGCGGGAAACCTGTGCCGTTTTACAGATGCCGCTTACACTGATGGAAGTATAATTGTTCTCCCGAAGTAAACGCACAAAAGCATCTGCGATATTATTTTGTGAACATAGCGCTGTTTTATTGGTCCCTTTGTACATGAATATCTCCATATAATTAAAAAACTTGACAATTGTCAATCACAGGTATATTATTATTTTAATCTTAGACAATTGTAAAGGTTTCGTCAAGTGTAACATCTGGAGATTGTGTTTTCATATGTTGCTTTTATTTTTACAAACAGATTAGCACTCTATCAAAGTGAGTGCTGACAGAATAGGAGGTTATCATGTTAATCGTACCGGCTTATAAAAGAATTGTGACGCCTTATTCCGATATATATTTCCCGACGGAGGAGTTTAAGAAAGTTGTATCTAAAAATATGGCAGTGGATGAGAAAGTAGTGATCCTTTTCAAAAAGGAGAATCTGCCAAGGGAAGAATGGGATGATGACAGTTTTTATCCCATCGGAATCTCCGGTGTCGTAAAAGAAATCAGTGAATACGGATATCTCTGTATTAAAACCACGAATCGGGTGAATCTTGATATCGTGGGGATCAATCCGGACAGATCCATCAGTCTTACCTTATCAAGACACATGGATATCCATGATCTGGATGAGAATGTGGCTTATCAGAAACTGCAGGCTTTGAAACAAAAAGTGATCGAAGTAGCTGCAGGCTTCAATGTGGGGGACTGGTATAAGAATTTTATTGCCCGTGTTGACTCCATCGGAACCATAGCCAGTTCCCTGTCCCCTTTTATGCGTAATCTTTCCAATGAAGAGATCTACGATATGATCCGGGAGGATAGTGTTGCTCTCCGGACCGAAAAGCTGGAAAAGATGCTCTATGAATACCTTGAGGTTGCAAAGGTCACCAATGACGCCAATGCTTCCCAGCAGAAAGAATATCAGGATATGTACCGGGAGTCAGCCATCCGGAAGCAGATGGAATATCTTCAGAAAGAACTGGATGAGATGCATCCGGAAAATGTGACAGACCTGCAGAAATTTGAGCAGAAGATCAATGAATCCGGTATGAATGAGACAGCCAGGGCAGAAGCGATGAAAATCCTGAACCGGCTGAAACAGGAAGGCCACCAAAGCGCCGAGACAGGTATGCTCTATGACTATCTTGATTTTATCACCAGTCTTTCCTGGAAGAAGGAAGAGCCCGGATATATCCGGATACCGGAAGCCAGAGAGGTGTTGGATGAGGATCATTACGGACTTAAAAAAGTGAAGCAGAGAATCATCCAGCAGATTGCCGTAATGAACCTGAAGAAGGAACAGCAAGGATCCATACTGCTTTTTGTGGGTGCTCCCGGAACCGGGAAAACAAGTATCGGGAAAAGTATTGCCAAGGCTTTAGACAGGAAATACGTGAGGGTGAGCCTTGGAGGTGTGAGAGATGAAGCAGACATCAGAGGCCACAGACGGACATACATCGGTGCCATGCCCGGCCGTATTATGGATGGTATCCAGAAAAGCGGTGTATCCAATCCGGTTATGGTCCTGGATGAGGTCGATAAACTTTCCATGTCCTACAACGGGGACCCGGCCAGTGCCCTTCTGGAGGTCCTGGATCCGGAGCAGAACAATACCTTTACCGATCATTATATGAATGTTCCTTATGATTTGTCTGATGTTATGTTTATCTGCACTGCAAACAGTGTGGATACCATTCCGGAACCTTTACTTAATCGTATGGAAGTGATTCATTTTACCGGATATACCCCGGATGAGAAGCTGAATATCGCCCGGAAGCATCTGCTTCCCAAATCCATGGAAGCCATGGGGATACCGGAAGGAAGCCTGAAGGTTGACAAAGAGATCCTTGAGACCATCATATCGGATTATACCAGAGAAGCGGGAGTCAGGGGACTTAGAAAGAGGATTGACACTTTGTGCCGATCTGCAGCTGTCAAGATCTCCGAGAACATGGATGCTGTGTATTCCATCACTCCGGATATGCTCAGGGAGGAGCTGGATATGAGGCCGAACAGTCATGACAGGATACTGAAAGAACCCAAGGCAGGCGTGGTGACAGGCCTGGCATGGACACAGGTGGGTGGCGAGATCCTGTATATTGAGACTCTTTTTACAAAAGGAGACGGGAAGATTATCATCACAGGACAGCTTGGCGATGTCATGAAGGAATCTGCCCAGATTGCGGTAAGTATCGTGAAGAATAAGTTCCCGGATAAGGCGGACCTCTTCCGGGAAAATGATCTGCATATCCATGTGCCGGAAGGCGCTGTCCCCAAGGATGGTCCTTCTGCAGGTGTCACCCTGACGACAGCTTTGGCTTCTCTGGTGACAGGAACACCGGTCTTACCCGGTATAGCCATGACCGGTGAGGTTTCCCTGCGAGGCGCAGTGACACCCATAGGAGGTTTGCCTGAAAAACTGATGGCTGCTCAGAGGGCGGGAGTGGAGAAAGTTTTTCTGCCAAAAGACAATCTGGATGACCTGAAAGACGTGCCTCAGGAAGTAAAAGACCAGCTGGAGATCATCCCTGTAGAAAATGTGGACCGGCTCCTGCTGGAAACCGGTATTCTATTCAAACAGGAACCGGCTCAGGCTGTATAATACAGTATTATAAAAGTATAATAAAAGTATAATAAAAGGACATCCATTCCGGAGCCTCCTGTAAAAGGGGTTCAGGGAAGGGATGTCCTTTCTGTTGCACCGACAGAAGCAGGTTCCTTAACCGATGATTCCTACGTATTTGTAATCTTTATCCTCGATGGCTTTTTTGATGGCGTCTTCAGAAACTTCTTCCGTCATAGTGATGACAGCCGTACCGTCTTCATGGGACACCACAGCATTCTCAATTCCTTCCAGCTGCTCCAGAGCCTTTTTAACGGCACCTGAGCAGTGCCCGCACATCATACCTTCAATCTTCACTGTTTTTGTCATGTTTTTATCCTCCTTTGTATTGATACCTATGTAAGTATAATCCGCATCCTCGATGGCTTCGGCGATCTGGGATTCCGGCAGATTATTGATATATGTGATTTCCACGGTAGAAGTAGTGTGGTCCGCTTTGGCGCTTATGATATCTTCCAGAGCCTCCAGTGCCTGGTTTACCCTTTTTTCACAGTGCCCGCAGGTCATACCTTCCACGGCCAGAACAGCTTGTTTCATCTTCTGATCTTCTGCTACAACCAAGTCTGACGTGACTGTATCCGGAAGGGCTCTCTTTCTGATCGGTTTGTCATGGGATGAATCATGCAGCTTAAAGAGATTCAGGCGCAGAGCATTCATACATACGGAGAAGCTGGACAGGGACATGGCGGCAGCTCCCCACATGGGGCTGATCTGGAGATTGGGGAAGATTCCCGCTGCTACCGGAATCAGGATGACATTGTATCCAAAAGCCCAGAAAAGGTTCTCATGAATGTTGCGTAAGGTGGCACGGCTTAACCGGATGGTTGCTGACACATCGGTCAGTTTGGAGTTCATCAATACGACATCCGCGGAATCGATGGCCACATCCGTGCCTGCCCCGATGGCAATGCCGGTATCGGCCCGGGTCAAGGCAGGAGCGTCATTTATCCCATCACCCACCATGGCTACTTTACCTCTTGATTGCAGTTCGCGGATTACCGCCTCTTTTCCATCAGGCAGAACCCCTGCGATCACCTTGTCCACACCTGCCTGGGCCCCTATGGCTTTGGCTGTCTTCTCATTGTCTCCGGTGAGCATTACAACTTCGATACCCATCTTCTGTAATTCTTCTACTGCCTGGGCAGAATCTTCTTTTATGACATCCGCAACGGCTATGATGCCAAGGAATTTTCCTTCTTCCTCAAAGAACAATGGGGTCTTGCCTTCCTCCGCCAACCGGTCTGAGACAGATTGAAGATCGGTCGGTATATTTGTCAAGGATGCGATATATTTCTGAGATCCACCCTGCAGTTCTTTTCCATTCAGTTCAGCTCGAAGCCCGTTTCCGGTTTTTGCTTCAAAATCCGTCACGTCAGGAGCCTGTATCCCTTCGCTTTCTCCCCGGGAGACGATGGCTCTGGCCAGTGGATGTTCACTTTTCTTTTCCAGGGCATAAGCCTTTGTCAACAGCTCTTCCTGAGAGATTCCCTCCACCGGGATGATGTCGGTTACTTCCGGCTTACCGGCCGTGATGGTACCGGTCTTATCTAAGGCAACGATCTGGATCTTACCACTGTTCTCCAGGGATTCGCTTGTCTTAAAGAGGATTCCGTTTTTTGCACCTAATCCATTTCCCACCATGATGGCCACAGGAGTAGCCAGACCCAGGGCACAGGGACAGGAGATGACCAGTACACAGATTCCTCTGGCCAGACCTACGGACAGGGGATGTCCGGTCATAACCCAGATGAGGGTAACAAGTGCGGCGATGATGATGACAGCGGGAACAAAAATGCCGGAAACCGTATCTGCGATTCTGGCGATGGGAGCTTTGGTTGCCGCTGCATCGCTGACCATCTGGATGATCTGTGAAAATGTGGTGTCTTCACCGACACGGGTGGCTCTTGCCTTGATATAACCGGACTGGTTCATGGTGGCAGCGCTCACCGTATCATCCACTGTTTTGTCCACCGGTATGGACTCTCCGGTCAGGGCAGATTCGTCCACTGCTGTAGTGCCCTCTACGATCACTCCGTCCACCGGAATGGATTCTCCGGGTTTTACGATGAAGATATCTCCAAGTGCAACCTCTTCGATACCGACTTCCACTTCCTGTCCCTTCCTATCCAGAACAGCGGTTTTAGGGGCCATCTTCATAAGATTTTTTAAGGCATCGGTGGTGCGTCCCTTGGACAGGGACTCCAGAGTTTTGCCTACAGTGATCAAGGCAGGGATCATGGCAGCGGATTCAAAATAAAGCTGATTATGATACAGATCCATCAATTCCGCCATGCCGGCCCCATGAGTGATCAGTACCGTCATCTTCATAAGGATATAGAAAGACCATCCAAAAGACACGCCGGATCCAAGGGCAACCAGAGTGTCCATGTTGGGGGAGAGGCGGACCAGACTTTTGAATCCGGAGGTAAAAAAGGCTCCGTTTATCAACATTACGATGATGGCGATCATCATCTGAATGATAGCCAGACCGATCGTGTTGTGCATTAAAAATCCGGGGATCGGCCATCCCAGCATATTGTGGCCCATGGTGATATACATCAGCAGGATCAGAAATCCTACTGACATCAGCAATCGCCTTTTTAACTTCGGGGTCTCCCTGTCTTTTAAAAGATCTTCATCCACAGCCATCTGACTGTTTCCGGAAGACGCATCTTTTCTTGCGCTTTTAAGTTGTGCTCCGTAACCGGCAGCCTGAACAGCCTTGATGATCTCGCCGGATGCGGCTGTTCCATCCACAGCCATGGAGTTGGTCAGCAGTGACACGGATACGGAATCCACGCCGGGAACCTTCGATACGGCTTTTTCCACATGATTCTGACAGGCAGCACATGTCATCCCGGTTACAATATATTGATCCATAGTTTCTCCTTTCTGATGTTTTCTTTATTAAATAAGTAAATATATACTGATTATTTCATCAGCCGTTGAAGTACAGTGCACAGTTCGTCGATGGCATCATCATCTCCCTTTTTGATATCTGTTGCTACACAGCCTTTGATATGGTTTGACAAAAGCACTTTGGTAAAACTGTTCAAGGCACTTGTGGCAGCACTTACCTGGACCAGGATATCCGGGCAGTACTGATCCTGCTCTACCATCTTCTCGATGCCGCGGATCTGACCCTCCACTCTTTTTAACCTGGATATCATGTTTTTCTTCTCCTCATCCGTCCGATAGGTATGTCTTGTATCTTTCTGGCAGCAATGTCTCTCCTGCCTTTTCTCTTTTTCATAATTTAAGCCGGATTGCATTCAAACACCTCCTCTTTTAAATACCCCCATAGGGTATATACTGATTTTATATTATACCCCCGCGGGGTATATGTCAAGAGAAAGATAAAGGTT
>CAMNGO010000098.1 GCA_946538445.1 uncultured Lachnospiraceae bacterium | reverse complement strand
ACAAACATACGTTTGGAAATGTGTGGACATAATCCATACTTCATGCTACAATCAGATAAAGTATCCCTAGGGGGGTCAGACCCCATTACAGTGTAATGGGGTCTGACCCCCCTATATAACCCCCTATATAACCCTGTAGAATATGTGCGAGGTGAACGTCATGCAGGAAAAGAATATATTTAAATTACATTCCCCTTTTGAGCCCACCGGAGATCAGCCCCAGGCTATCGATGCCCTGACGGAGGGATTCCTGGACGGAAACCAGTTTGAGACTCTTTTGGGAGTTACCGGTTCCGGCAAGACTTTCACCATGGCAAATGTTATCGCCAGGCTGAATAAGCCTACTTTGATCCTGGCTCACAACAAGACTTTGGCTGCGCAGCTGTACAGTGAGATGAAGGAGTTCTTTCCGGAGAATGCCGTGGAGTACTTTGTTTCCTACTATGATTATTATCAGCCGGAGGCCTATGTTCCTTCCACGGATACCTACATTGAGAAGGATTCTTCCATCAATGATGAGATTGATAAACTCAGACACAGTGCCACGGCTGCTTTGATCGAGCGCAGGGATGTGATCGTGGTTTCTTCTGTATCCTGTATCTATGGTATCGGCAGTAAGAAAGACTACGAGCAGATGATGATTTCCCTCCGCCCTGGCATGGGGATCGAGAGGGATGATCTGATACATCGTCTCATCGATATCCAGTACGTTAGAAATGAGCTGGATTTTAAAAGGGGAACCTTCCGGGTCCGTGGTGACGTGGTGGAGATCGTGCCGGTCTCAACTTTTGAGGATGCGCTGCGCATCGAGTTCTTTGGGGACGAGATCGACCGGATCCTTCAGGTGGACCTTCTTACGGGAGAGATTAAGGCAAACCTTACTTTTGCGGCCATCTTTCCGGCTTCCCACTATGTGGTTCCTGAGGAGCAGATTGCCAGGGCTGTCAAGGGGATTAAAGAGGAGCTGGCGGAGAGGATCCGCTACTTTAAAGAGAATGATAAATTACTGGAGGCCCAGAGGATTGCAGAGCGCACAAATTTTGATATGGAGATGCTTAAGGAGACGGGATTCTGTTCCGGCATCGAGAATTATTCCAGGCATCTCACCGGTCTGGAACCCGGAGCTGCCCCCTATACACTGATAGATTTCTTCGGGGATGATTTTCTCATGATCATCGATGAATCCCACATAACGGTACCCCAGGTAAGGGGTATGTATGCCGGGGACCGGTCCAGGAAACAGACACTGGTGGATTACGGTTTCCGACTTCCCTCTGCCCTGGATAACCGTCCTTTGAATTTCGGTGAATTTGAGGAGCGGATCGATCAGATGCTCTTTGTATCCGCCACCCCGAATGTGTATGAGCAAGAACATGAGATGCTGCGGGCCGAGCAGATCCTGCGTCCCACGGGACTTCTGGATCCGCCCATCGATGTCCGGCCGGTCAAGGGCCAGATTGATGATCTTCTGGCGGAAATCCATAAGGAGACTGCCAGGAAGAATAAGATTCTGATCACAACCCTGACCAAACGTATGGCGGAAGACCTGACCTCCTACCTGAAAGAAATGGATGTGAGAGTGAAATATCTCCACTCCGATATCGATACCCTGGAAAGGCTTCAGATTGTGAGAGACCTCCGCCTGGGTGTTTTCGATGTGCTGGTTGGCATCAATCTCCTCCGTGAGGGTCTGGATATCCCTGAGGTATCCCTCATTGCCATCCTGGATGCAGATAAGGAAGGCTTTCTTCGGTCGGAAACATCCCTGGTCCAGACCATCGGACGTGCCGCAAGAAATGTAGAAGGACATGTGATCATGTATGCGGATGTCATGACGGATTCCATGCATGCCGCCATCAGTGAGACCAACCGCCGCCGGCAGATCCAGATGGATTACAACCGGGAACATGGCATCACCCCTGCTTCCATCAAGAAGGCCGTCCGGGACCTGGTTTCCATCACCAAGGAGGAGAACAAGGCCAACACGGCAGATATCTTAAAGAAGGATGCAGAATCCATGAGCCGGAAAGAACTGAAAAATGAAATTACCAAACTCAGTCGTAAGATGAACCAGGCGGCAGCGGAACTGAATTTTGAGGACGCAGCTGTCTATCGTGATGAACTCCGAAAACTGCGCAGAGCCCTGGAGGAGTATGACAAATAGAAAGAATACAATTATGAGCGATAAGAAATACATCAGGATACGTGGAGCCAAAGAGCATAATCTGCAGAATATCGATATAGACATCCCCAGAAATGAGATGGTGGTATTCACCGGCTTATCCGGTTCCGGTAAGTCTTCCCTGGCCTTTGATACCATCTATGCAGAAGGGCAGAGACGATATATGGAGTCTCTCTCTTCCTACGCAAGGCAGTTTCTCGGCCAGATGGAAAAACCCGACGTGGATGAGATTCACGGCTTATCCCCCGCAATCTCCATCGACCAGAAATCCACCAACCGCAACCCGCGTTCCACCGTGGGAACCGTGACGGAGGTCTACGATTATCTGCGTCTTCTCTACGCTAGAATCGGTACTCCCCACTGCCCGAAATGTGGGAAAGTGATCGCCAAGCAGACCATAGACCAGATGGTAGACCAGATCATGGAACTTCCGGAGCGGACCAGGATCATGCTTCTGGCCCCTATCGTCAGAGGGAGAAAGGGCGAGCACGTCAAGCTGCTGGAACAGGCCAAAAAGAGCGGGTATGTACGTGTGAGAATCGACGGAGCCATGTATGAGCTCTCCGAAGAAATAAAACTGGATAAAAATGTAAAACATAATATAGAGATCGTGGTGGACCGTCTGGTGGTGAAACCCGGTATCGAGCAAAGGCTGACAGATTCCGCGGAGACGGTCATGGGACTGTCCGGAGGACTGATGATCGTGGATGTGGTCGACGGAGAACCCATTCATTTCAGCCAGAGTTTCTCCTGCCCGGACTGCGGGATCAGTATCAGTGAGATCGAGCCCAGGAGTTTCTCCTTTAACAACCCCTTCGGCGCATGTCCGGTATGTTCCGGTCTTGGCTTCCGCATGGAATTTGATGTGGACCTGATGATTCCGGATAAAAGCCTTAGTATCGCGGAAGGAGCCATCAAGGTGATTGGCTGGCAGTCCTGCACCGATCCCAAGAGTTACACCAGAGCCATATTGGATGCTTTGGCTGAGGATTACGGATTTGATCTGAATACTCCATTCGAAGATTTGCCGGAAGACATTCAGGATATGCTGATCCACGGGACCGACGGCCATGAAGTGAAGGTCTACTACAAAGGACGAAGGGGAGAGGGAATCTATGATATCTCCTTTGAAGGGCTCCTCCGCAACGTCCAGAGAAGGTACCGGGAGAACCATTCCGACCGCATGAAGGCCGAATATGAGGAATTCATGACGGTGACACCCTGTGACGGTTGCAAGGGGCAGAGGCTGAAACCGGAATCCCTGGCTGTCACAGTAGGAAAATACAATATTTACGAGTTGACCAGCCTTTCTATGAAGAGTCTTCTTTCCTATATAGAGTCCATCGAATTAACTGAGCGGCAGAAACTGATCGGGCGTCAAGTGCTCCGTGAGATTAAAGCCCGGGTGGGTTTCCTGAATGAAGTAGGGCTGGATTATCTGAAGTTGTCCCAGGCTACGGCCACCCTGTCCGGCGGGGAATCCCAGCGGATCCGCCTGGCCACCCAGATCGGATCCGGCCTGGTGGGTGTTGCTTACATCCTGGATGAACCCAGCATTGGCCTCCATCAGAGAGATAATGACAAACTGATCTCAGCCCTGAAGCGGCTGAGGGACCTGGGTAATTCCCTCATCGTGGTGGAACATGATGAGGATACCATGATGGCGGCAGACTACATCGTGGATATCGGACCGTTGGCCGGTTCCCAGGGTGGAAAGGTGGTAGCCACAGGCACTGCCGAAGACCTTATGAACAATCCGGATTCCCTGACGGGAGCTTATCTTTCCGGCAGAAAGAAGATTCCGGTTCCGGAACACAGAAAGGAACCCACCGGATGGATTGAGATTAAGGGGGCCAGGGAAAATAACCTGGCGGATATCGATGTGAAGATCCCTCTTGGGGTCATGACCTGTGTCACCGGAGTGTCAGGCTCCGGAAAGAGTTCTCTCATCAACGAAATTCTTTACAAGAAACTGGCCTGTGTCCTCAACCGTGCCCGGATAAAATCCGGTGCCCACAAGAAGATCACGGGACTGAACCAGTTGGATAAGATTATCAATATCGACCAGTCCCCCATCGGCAGAACGCCACGTTCCAACCCTGCCACTTACACAGGGGTTTTTGATCAGATCAGGGAGCTGTTCTCTCTGACCAAGGATGCCAAGATGAGGGGTTATGATAAAGGCCGGTTCAGCTTTAATAAAAAAGGTGGACGATGTGAGGCCTGCGCCGGGGACGGCATCATCAAGATTGAGATGCATTTCCTCCCTGATGTTTACGTTCCCTGTGAAGTGTGTCACGGTAAACGCTACAACCGGGAGACCCTGGAGGTCAGATACAAGGGGAAGAATATCTACGAAGTGTTGGACATGACCGTGGAGGAAGCCTGCAAGTTTTTTGAAAGTGTACCTACCATCCGTCGAAAGATCCAGACTCTGCAGGATGTAGGCCTTGGTTATATCAAACTGGGGCAACCTTCCACCACCTTGTCAGGCGGGGAGGCACAGCGGGTGAAACTGGCCACGGAATTAAGCCGTACCAGTACCGGCAGGACCATCTATGTCCTGGATGAGCCAACCACAGGACTGCATTTTGCGGACGTGGATAAACTGCAGCTGATCCTGAATCGCCTCAAGGAGGGTGGAAATACGGTTGTGGTCATTGAACATAACCTGGAAGTAATCAAAACAGCGGACTATATCATCGATATGGGTCCGGAAGGTGGCGAAGGCGGCGGTCATGTTATCGCCAGCGGAACCCCGGAGGAAGTCATTCAAGTTCCGGAATCCTACACCGGAATCTATCTGAAACGCTACCTGGGCCAGAAAAGATCCCATGAAGGGCCCAAGAGTGAATAATTTACGAATAAATGAAACAAAAAGGGGAGGTGAAAAATGATGGAAGAATGGACGAAAGTGCTCCTGGTGGGGGTGAATCTGAACAATGATCCCGACTTTGAGCGCAACCTTTCCGAGCTGGAGGCTCTGGCAGAAGCCTGTCAGATGGAAGTGGTCGGAGTCGAGCGACAAAATCTGTCCCAGGTCAACACAGGGGTTTATGTGGGAACCGGCAAAGTGGAAGAGATCAAAGCCCTGGCTCACATGCTGGAGGCAGAGATGGTAATCTTCGATAACAGCCTCTCACCCATGCAGCTTCGCAATCTAAATGAGATCATCGAACGTCCCGTTCTGGACCGGACCAACCTGATCCTCCAGATCTTCTCATCCCGGGCCAGAACCAGAGAGGCACAGATCCAGGTTGAGACAGCCCGCCTCCAATATGAACTCCCCAGACTTACCGGCATGGGGCTGGTCTTAAGCCGCCAGGGAGGCGGCAGCAGTGGCGGACTGGCCAATAAGGGTGCCGGTGAGAAAAAACTGGAACTGGATAAACGGAAGATCCGCCACCGGATCTCCGAACTGAAAAAAGAGCTGAGAGAGATAGAGCTTCAGAGAGAGACTCAGAGAAAAAGGCGTGTCAGCCAGGGAATCCCCCAGGTTGCTCTGGTGGGTTACACCAATGCAGGCAAGTCTACTTTGATGAATGCTTTCCTTGACACCTACGGGGGTGAGGAAGACAAGAAGGTGGGAGCTCAGGACATGCTCTTTGCCACCCTGGATACCACGGTGCGCCGGATCTGCCTGCCGGATAAGAAAGAATTTCTCCTCTCCGATACGGTTGGATTTATCGACAAACTGCCCCACCACCTGGTCCAGGCATTCCATTCTACCCTGGAGGAAGTCAAATATGCGGACCTTCTCCTGGAGGTGGTGGATTACTCCGATCCTCACTTTAAGGATCATATGGCAGTGACCAGGGAGACCCTGAAAGAGCTTGGGGCGGATGACATTCCCTGTATCCATGTGCTCAACAAATGTGACGGGATCCTTGAGGATATTCCCAAAGGCGGCGACCATGCCATCTATATGGCTGCCGGGAAGGGAATCGGAATCGATCTTCTCATGGAAATGATTCGGAAAGAAATCTTCCGGGATTACGTGAACTGCACCATGCTGATTCCATACACAGAAGGAGCGCTTGTTTCCTATTTTAATGAGAACGCCTCCGTGGATCAGGTGGAATATACAGCGGAAGGCACCAAAATCTCCATGAACTGCCTCTGGAAAGACCTGCAGAAATATAAAGAGTACGTCATCTTCTGATAGGTATTGACGAAGGATTTTCTAACTATTAGAATAATAAGAAAACAATAGAATCAGGAGTACGCTATGAAATATCAGATTGTGAGTGACGGTTGCTGTGATTTGACCCAGAAGGAGATCAGCCAGTATCATCTGCGTATCGTTCCCTTCTATGTATCATTTGACGAGAAAACCTATTATAAAGAAATTGAAGAAATCGGAATCCGTGATGTCTATGAAGAGATGGTGGTAAAACACCCGGAGATCTTCCCCAAGACATCCCTGCCCTCCATGCAGGACTACCTGGATGTCTTTCAGGAGTATTATGATCAGGATACAGCTGTTATCTGCATCTGTTTTACTCCGGCCTTAAGCGGATCCTACAACTGTGCCTGTAATGCCAGAGATATCTTTCTGGAGGAACACCCGGATGCCCATGTCACTGTGATCAATTCCCAGGCAGGAACTGTGACCCAGGCATTGATGGTGATCGAAGCAGGAAAGATGCAGCAGGCAGGAATCCCATATGAAGACAGTATCCGGATCCTGGAAGCGATGAAGAAGTCAAACCGTATCTTTTTCACTGTAGGAAATCTGGATTATCTGCAGCATGGTGGAAGGATTGGCCGTCTTGCAGGATTGGCAGCAAGTGCCTTATCTCTAAAGCCCATGATCACCCTGATCGATGGGGAGATCACCAAGTCAGGGGTGGGCCGCAGCCGGAAGAAGACAGTGAAAAAGACCATCGAGCTGATGGAGAACCATTTCAAAGATACCGGGGAAGACCCCACAAAGTATTACTATGCCGTGGGTTACGGCTTTGATATCGAGGAAGGCAAGGCCTTCTATCATACAGTGGAAGAAGTGGTCAGGGATCATGGATGGGCAGAGGAAGTTCTGGAGACCCAGATCGGTGCAACCATCGCCGTCCACACCGGACCCCATGCCATAGGGATCGGTATTATTAAAAAATATGAGGAATACCTTTAATCCGGATTAATATGTAATCGGTAAGAGACTGTCAGTTAAAGCGGCGGTCTCTATTTTCTTTATAGGATATTAAAACCGGCAATTTCAACATAAATAGTTAAAATATTTGTGATATATGCACAAAATATCTTGCCGTGCATCCTTTATTCTATCTATCCTTAATTTCAAAAATGGTATATTCTGACATTTTCATGATTAAAATTCTTTTAAGAAAGGGATTGCGAGGGTTCTTTCTTAGTATTTCTGCAAAAAGGAAATAATATTTCAAGAATATTCTGACAAT
>CAMNGO010000097.1 GCA_946538445.1 uncultured Lachnospiraceae bacterium | reverse complement strand
TCATGAATGGGGAAAAGACCGTTGATCACGGCGATCCACATGGCATCATCGATATTTTTGCAATACAGGCCGTAGCCCATATATGTTTCCAGAAGCACATAGTTGATTTCATCCAGCTTCATCTCAAAAGCCATCCCCAGAGTGACATAGATCTCTCTGCTGGAGGGCATGGATCCTTTCAGCCAGGCACCGATCGTCTGTCTGGTGACAGGAAGATACTGCACATCTCCCTTGCGCTCCACCCTGTGAAATACTTTTTTTGCCAGAGAGGTGTTGCTGTAGTCAAACCGGTCCATCTGTTTCTCGAGGAAGCTGGAGAACTGGATCTTATTTCCGTTATAGTCTTTCAGCCTTTCTTCAATGGCTTCCAGAAAACTATCTCTGCTGTCTGTCGTGATCATAATTCTTCCTCCTCCCGTTTTTTAAGAAGCAACAAAACATGAACCACCTGCAGGGCTACCGTGATCAGACCAAGGACCAGGAAGAAATACACCCGGAATTTCTGGGGCAGGAACATCCATGCGATGGTTTTGATGATATATCCTTCAATCAGGCACAGACCCAGAGCCTGCCACAGACGGTAACCGTCCTTTTTCTTTCTTTCTATCCTCTCGGAAGCATAATTCAGCATGAGGATCAGCCACATGCCCCCTACACCGATACTGATCTTCCAATGGCCGATCAGCAGAGCGTAGCGAAGAAGATATATGATACATGCCGTCAGGAAGGCATAGGGAATTCCACGCACCAGGAAAGAAAGGAATTTCTCCCTGGAATCATCTTCCTCAAGGGTACGATATAATTCATTCTCGTTTTTTGTCATTTGCTCCGGTAACATAAGGTCTCCTTCCGGGAGTAATCTCCGGACTTCTTTCTCCTCAGATTCATCAGCTTCCGATACGGTCGGTTCCCCTGTCGGGATAAGCGCTTCTTCGGCTTCTTCTTCCCTTCTTCGCTTCTCCCTTTTCAGCTCCGTCTCCTCCACGGTTCCGGTCAGTCTCTCGTAGATGTCTTCAATCCGGCAGGCAGCATCCAGCTGCACGTCCGTCAGGTCATTGCAGCGGTCTTTCAGCTGCTTCAGAAATCCTTCCGAAACCTCCATCCATGGTTTCTTCCAACGGATGAATTCCGCGATCCGGGTGACTGTCTCAAAATTCTCCACGGCAAAGACATCCTCGTTGAGGATCTCGATGCCTCTTAACATCCACGTTTCCTTGGCATCCTCTGTCATGGAAGCCGGATCCATGCCCACGATATAGGTCTCCAGATCATTAAGATCCTGGAGATGCTCCCTGTTACAGGCAGCAGAGAAACTGTCTTCCTCGTGAACGGCGGCTGTCATAAGTTTCGTGTAAGTTATCTTTCTGGCATCCTTCAGGCTCTCCAGATAGTCCGACACAATCTTAGGGTGTTTCTGATTCAGTCTGGCCAGTGACCAGTCCATCTCCCGGATGGTCCGGTTCTCCCCTTTTCTGGTAAGCCCGTGTACCAGGATATCCAGGTATCTTTCATAATCATCCGACTCCCAGTTCTCCACATGATAATACTGCAGCAGATTGTCAGTAATCTCGGAGAGAGTTACGGAATCACCCCCGCGATAAAACAGCTGGGGGAAGAGTTCCATCACCTGATTATGGGAGGGGATATCAATCATATTCTGCAGGCAGAAGCGGAGAAACAGCCACTGAACCTCCCGCAGCATATTCTTATTGATGGCACGGTCCTGACACAAGGCCTGCACCATCTCCATAAACTGATAGTAGAGACTTTCTCTCTCACAGAAGATCTTGGCCAACGTCTGATAGAAGAATTCATCCAGCCCGTCAAGAAGCCGGTCACTGCCGGAATATTCCAAAGTTGACAGATCGAAATAGCCTGCCTCACCCGCATCTGCTGTAAAATAGAAAGAGCTGCAACGGTTCATACCGCAGCCGCAGGAGGCATATCCGGCATTTTTCCTCAGGTCCGCCGGCAGCAGACAGTGTAGGGCATACATGATCTCCCGTGACTTTGAAGCGTACTCCTCCCGCTTCCACGGTACAAGAAAAGCCAGATTATTGTCCCCTCTGAAAACGCACCAAAAGACTGCGCGGAATAATTCCGGCAGTCTGGACAGAAAATCATACTTCTCCAATATATTTCTGCAGGAATCCCATTCCTCCGAGAGTGTGACGGGAGGCAGATAGACCTGCTCCGAATGTTCCCAGCTCCCCTGGGGGATACAGTAAACAGAAGGATCCGTTATGGTCTTGTCTTCACATTGATACAGATAAACTTTTTTGTTCTGCCTCTGGTCTTCTCCAGCAGGTACAGGCTTAACCACCAGTTTAACAAAGCCTGCCTCCAGGCTGTACATCAGCAATTCCACATCCAAGCCGGTATCGCTGTCAGCTTCAGCCATACTGGCCATCTTCTCCATCTCCCGGAGCTGTACCTTCTCCTTAGGGGTGGTGGAAGAGGTGACGCCAAGGCCTATGGTGCCACCGATGGACTGTTTGGACCAGGTATATTCATGTCTTAAAAATTCTGCCTTCAATCCAGCCAACCCCTTTCCTGCATGTACTTCATGACGAGCCAAAGTAACGGCTCTTCCACTCTTATGGGTCGCACTTTACCCACAGCCTTCACGATCTCCTGGGCTCCTTCCTGGATGACCTCCGTCTCACATCCCAGGGAAGATATCACGAATAAGCTGCTCTCTTTATAATCGTCCAGATTCCTCTGAAGACGAAATACCTTCTGATCAAATATCTCCGCCAGGAGATCCTGCCTCAGAAAATGGTGTTCCATATTAAAAAAACCGTGGGTGATATGTTCCCTCTCAAACAAGAGCTGACTGGCCGTGTAGGCACGGATCTCTCCGATTTCTTCCAGCTTATCACTCTTTCCAAGAGTCAATGCCATATATTTTTTGCGGAGCAGGGTCTCTCCCAGACCGCTCCGGATGGAATCCAGGATCATTTCTGCCTTGCGCTCCAGGATATAATCTTCGTTATGGTAGGTGTCCTTCATGAAGTCATTGGCATCCATCACCTGTTTTTGATTCTTGTTGCTCATCATCTGATAGGAAATCTGTTCTTCCGGAGACAGGAGGCGCAGTTTCGAGAGGACCTGTTCCTCATCCGGCATGGTCTGCGACAGGACCGCATGTTCCAGATGCATCTGGGCCGGATCCACCATGCAGATAAATCCATCCATATGTCTGGCAAAGCCCGTCCTCCCGGCTCCTGTATTTTCTTTGATCAGCTCTCCCGCCACATCATAGATAGCCACCAGCAGGGGGTAGCTTCTGTCCTCGATCCGGTAAGTGATCTCCATGAAGACCGGCTTGCGGAATGCCTTGCTGGTAGCGGCAGGACAGATTCCCTGACGGAACAGCAGGTCCGCATTTTTCTCCATCTCCAGATGGGAAGGATCACTGGTATTCCCCGCCGCATTTCTCACCATGAGATTATCTCTCTGCAGCACATGGTAGCCGTCCATCATCAGCGAATTAATATATACTGTCTTCCCGGAATCCACACTGCCTGCCATCCCCACCATCAGCATGTCATAGCGGAAAAAATTCTGGGGCAGGGCATTGTGACAATAGGGGCAGATCATGGTATTGGAAAACAGGTGGATGGCTCCTTCCCGCGCAGAGAAAGTATACCCGTAATTATCCGGGTCATAGTTCTTCACAGCCAGTGTCTTTCCCGCTGCATTCAGCTCCTGGTTCAATTCCGTCAGGATCTGATTATCCACGATCATTCTCTCAGCATCCAGCTGTTCCTCCGGGATACCCATGGCATTCCAGAACAGGACATAGGGAAGATCCTTCTTGGGAGTCGCAACATCGTTCAAGGCCGGAGAAATGAATCTGGCTCCGTCTGTCTTCAGCAAAAATCCGGTTTCGTCATTGGAAATATGCAGAAAGCAATAGGGGCATTTTTTCTTAATCACAACATTCTTTTCTTTCATGTCATTCTCCTGCCTAACAGCCTTTTACAGCCTTTATCGTTATCTCATGCCTGGACTCCAGGATGATATAATAGAGAATATCTCTTTTGATCACAGCACTTTGTACCAGGATACCCTCGTCCCGTCCCTGGCCGCTGTGCCTGATTTCGAACCAGTTTCCCTTGGACCGGACCAAAAGTTCATCCGGGTTATCCATGGCGCAGATCTCAATATTCTGATCTTCTATATAGTAGGTGAATTCCTTACCGGAAGGATGTCTCCCGTATAATAAAATGTGGTCCAGCGGAACCACACCTTTCTTTTTTCTTCCTTCATTATTGGTTGCACAGAATCCTCCGAAAGCAGACCCATGGGTTATCTTAAAATCCATCCGGAAGACTTTTCCCTTCTGCTCCTCGGCGGCCTTCTGTTCCAGGGCTTTCTGCCTCTCCTTCTGAATCCTCTCCTGCTCTGCGACACGGACTGCGGAAGTCAGGATATCCTGTTCCTGATTCAGAAACCGGTTGTCGCGGAGCCATTGAACTACGGAAGCCAACAGGAACAGCCCGCACAGTACAACACTCACCTTAGTAATTACAATCATTGATATGCTCCTTATAACCATTATCTGTCGAGACATGCTTTGTGTTTATTATAGCAGACTCTCTATATTTCACAAGGGACAAGCATTTATTGATTTTTACACATTTTTATACTACAATGATGATACAAAGGGTCAGAAAGTCGCAGCAGAAACACATCATTACGAGGGGCATCATGGCTTATTCCGGCATTCATCTACAGGAAGTATTTCCGATCGATGGTATATCCACCATCCATCATTTTGAATATAACAGTGATTTTATCTTCAAGAGTGAATATCATGATTACTGGACCTTCTTTTTCGTGGAGGATGGGATCTTTGAGATCTCCCAACAGGGAAGAAAGGGAGAACCGGTCTCCCTGGAGAAAGGCCATCTGTATCTCCAGGCTCCGGAGGAGAATTACTCTTTCCGGTCTCTGGGAGAGGATACAGCTCTGGTTTTCACCATAGGTTTTTACAGTAAAGATGAGAACCTCCGTCTGCTTTCCGGCCGGGATTATTTCTGCGATCAGGTGCTGACTGACCTGCTGCATTCTATCGCCAGGGAGAGCAGCCTTTGTTTTACTTCCCGGGTGGACTCCTCTTCTGTATACTACCTGGAGAGGAAGTTTAACCAGCCCTATGGCGGGGAAGAATTCATTTCCATCTGGTTAAAAAGCCTGCTCATCGAGATGATGCGCCGCCAGTCCAGAACGGACCATCTGGAGGAACCGATCTTCGATTCGGAGTCCCTCAGACGGGATATCCTGCTCTTTGAACGTATTACGGATTATTACTCGGAACACATATCCGAACATCTGAAGGTGGAAGCAATCTGTAAGGAGTTTTCCATCGGGCGTTCCCACCTGCAGCGGATCTTCAGAAAACAGACCGGGATGGGAGCCATGGAATATTTCTGTCAGATGCGTGTCAGTGTAGCCAGAGATTATATCCGGGATAAAAAGATGAGCCTGACAGATACTTCCCGGGAATTAGGTTACACTTCCATCCAGTATTTTTCCAAACAATTTAAGAAAATCACCGGGATGACCCCTTCCGAATATAAGAACTCCATCCAATCTGCCCAGAGCGACCCGGTTTATAAACAGATTCACAGATAACTGAAGACAAGTATGAATAAAAAAAACCCTGCTCCTGATTCATCTCATGTAAATGAACCAGAGGCAGGGATGTTTTTTATTCCCATAACAATTCCGGATAGATTCCTTTTTCCTTCATGGCAGCGATGGCATCAACCACCGTCTGTTTATCTTCCTTGTAGGTTACACCGTACCATTTTTCAGGTGATTCTGTCACCTCCACAGTTGCTTTCCCTTCCGCTAAAAGGTCAGATACCACACTTGGAAGGAAGTATTCACATTTCAGAGGGTTAACGGGAAGATTCTCCTGTAAAAATGCCGGGAATCTCTCCTCCAGCTCCTTCATGAATCCCGGAGTAAATCCCCAGCAATTCATAGAAACAGGAGTGCCGTCCTGAATGGCGAACCAGGTTACACCGTCATCCAGAGTGTAGGCCGCACCATATCCTTTTTTCTCGATCCTGGTACGTTCCGTGATCTTAGTAAGATAATGATTCTCATCAACCTGGCATACTCCACGGGAGACATGACCGTTTTCCGTAATGGTATTCTCAATGTGGAATCCAACCATCGTATAACGATACATTTCATCATCCTCATGTGTAGTGAGATAATCATAAAGCATCTCAAAAGCTCTGCGGCCGTAAAAATCATCCGCATTGATCACGGCAAAGGGAGCATCGATGGCATTCTTCGCGCACAGTAAGGCATGCCCTGTACCGAAAGGTTTCTCCCGGCCCTCAGGAATCCGGAAAGGTTCCGGAATCTTGTCAAGCTCCTGAAATACATATTCCACGTCAATATGGCCTTCTATCCTCTTACCCACCATCTCTTTAAAATCTTTTTCGATAGCATGTTTGATGATAAACACCACTTTTTTAAATCCTGCTTTCCAGGCGTCGTACACCGAATAATCCAGGATTGCATGATTATTCCCGTCAACGGGATCCATCTGTTTAAGTCCTCCGTACCTGCTTCCCATTCCTGCTGCAAGCACTACCAAAATAGGTCCTTTCATAGTCTTACCTCTTTTTCTACAATATTATTATATTTATTTTAATTTATTTATAAATTATATTTAGTTTTATATACATAAAATATATAATCTGATAGTATTAATATTATAAATTCTTCGAATGGAGTTTACTTTCCTCGTTTTACCACAAATTGGCTAAAATTTCAACAAAAAAAAATTAAAATAAGTTAATATTTACTCTTGAATATTTTTTATACTTTAAGTATAATGTTTTCAAATATATAGGCATAATTTATTAATGATTATGAATTGATTGTTTAATATTATGTAACCTACCTAGGATAAAGCATATTTGATCCACCATAATCAGAAGGAGAGACTATGGTACAACAGCATTATAATTTTCAACATCATTCCATGCACTGGAAGACACCGCTCAAAATATCTCATATAAGCCTCTACCGTTTGGATAGTATGACGGAGAATTTTCTGATGGGACATACCTATCCCAAGATTATCTTTGCTTATTCGGGAGAAGGCAGCATTGAGATTGATGAGAAACAACATTTCATTTCAAAGAATGAACTATTTATATTCAACCATCATAACTGCAATTGCACAGTCATTCCATCAGGCGGGCAATTGGATCTTGTTACCATTGCATTGGAAGATATGGAGTTTCTTTTCCCGGGTAATCCGGATGCAAAATATGCTCATTTTACCATCAAAGACAAAGATTGTCAGCTCTTCCTGAACAGGTTTATCAAAGAGATCAAGAAGGAAGCTGCCTACTATCAGTATTCCTGCGAATACTACCTGAACCTGCTGTGCATCAATCTTCAGAGAATCCAGGGGATAGAATACAAATCCATCACCAAGGAAAAAGCCACCAAAGATTGCGAGGTTATCCGAGAGTACATCGACCAGCATTTTACCGAGAATATTACCCTGGATGTTCTGGCTGAAGTAAGTCACATGAACAAATACTACCTGGTTCACTCCTTCACCAATAATTACGGATGCTCTCCCATCAATTATCTCAATGAAAAAATATAGATAAT
>CAMNGO010000096.1 GCA_946538445.1 uncultured Lachnospiraceae bacterium | reverse complement strand
TGTAATCAAAGGGCTGATCCTGGTTCACGTCCACCGCGCCGGGCTTCCCGTCAGCTTTCAGCTCTTTCGTGAAATGGTCAAACCAGGAATCGCAGTAATCCGAAGTGTTCAATACTACGCATACCTGTAATCTGCGTGGTTTCTGACCCTGCCAGATGATGTTGGCAAAGACCAGGATCACAAAGAGGGAGAAGAGTGCCACGATGATTTTGTAACGATAATAATCCCAGACGAACTGCCGGCGTTCTTTTCCCTTTAATCTCCGAAAAGTGTTGATATCTCTTTTAACCTCCTGCATGAAGATGGAGGGCTTTTTTTTATTTCTCATCATTCTTCCCCTCATCGTTTGTTTCATCGATCAATTTCTGCACCTCCTCAGGATCATATCCGTAGAAGGAAGCCTCATCAAAATCCGCATAAGGGTCAGGATAGGAGGGGGCGGAAGTGTCCTCACTCTCATCTCCGGTCCAGGGTTTGGGCAAATATGGCTTAAAGAGTCCTGCAAATATCATGGCGCAGTACTGACCCACCAGTCCGAACATGATGAAGATCAGGCCCGGAAGTATATGGCACAGCCAGAGTCCTGCTCCGATCACAAAAAGCATGGTAAGAGTGGAACCGATATTCTTAAAAGCAAGGGTAAATGCCCAGATAAATATCTCTTTGGTTTTTCTTTCGAATTTCGCAAGCAGAGGATAGGAATACAGGGCAACCATAGCCCAGACGACAAAAAGAACTCCAAAAAAGAAGAGGAAAAAGGTGAAGATTCCTCTCCCGGAAACTCTGCAAAGCCACATATCCGTCAGGAGAAAACCACCGGTAAGCGTCAGGATAAGGCCGACTACGATTCCCTGCTTCAGGTTCTGTTTAAAGGATTGAATAAAATCTTTGTGGATCTCTCCTCCTTCTCCTCTTGCCCTCTGAATCAGTGCATAGAAAGCAGCAGTAGTAGAAGGGCCGATGGTTATCACAGGGATGCACAGGATCAGCCACAATGTATTGAGAACAAACAGATCAAAGACAGTATCCATGATCTGCCAGAATGGATTTTCCGCATTAAATACTTTCTTGAACATAGAGCAAACCTCTTTTCTATCAACTTTGCTGATATACTATCAGAATTCATACCTCACTTCAAGTAAAATGTCATCAGTGGATTTTTGAGACTGATTTGACGGATTTGTCAATCTTTTTTTCATAGCAAATATATACAAAAATTCAGGCATTTTATTGTATACCTAACCAAAAAGAATAAAGTATATGTCATTCGATTGACTCATGTTTTCAGTTTTGTTAAAATTAGTATGTCAAATTACTTTCGGGTATTCTGTTAACTGCTTTTCCGGCATGTTTTTACAGGGTGATTCCCGGAAGCCTATGTGGTTGATGACAGCCTGATCACCTGATCGTCAATCGTTTATTTATGAGGAGGACTTAATGATGAAAAAGAAACTTTTGGCACTTGCCCTTGCTGCTACGATGATCTTTTCACTGGTAGCTTGTGGTGGCGGCGGTTCCGGTGATTCTACCGGTAGCGGCGACAATGTAACTATTACAATCTTTAACTCAAAGAGTGAGATTCAGGATCAGTTTGAAGAATTAGCAAATACTTATTCCGATACTCATCCGGGAGTAACCATTGAAGTTTATTACTCCAGCGATACAGTATCCGCACATCTTGCTACAAAATACGCTTCCAATGATCCTTATACGATCTCCATGGTTGACGCAAAAGACGTTTATTCTCTTGGCGCAGAGCACGCACTTGATCTGAGTGATCAGGAGTGGGTAAAAGACACCAACTATGCGATCAAAATCGGCGATGCCGTATGTGGCTTCCCGGTATGTATCGAGGCTCGTGGTCTTATGTACAATGCTGACGCTATCAAGAATATCACAGGAGAAGACTTTGATCCTGCAACCTGCAAGACAACAGAAGACTTCACAGCTCTTCTTGACAAGTTAGTAGCAGGCGGTATGGAAGCTCCTGTAGGTATCATGAAGGAAGACTGGTCTCTGGCAGCTCATTATTTCCAGGAAATCTACGAAGAGCAGCCGGATCCTGAAGCATTCGTTCAGTCCTTATATGGCGGTAGCGCTGACCTTGCCAACAATGAGAGATTCAATTCCATGATGGATACTTTCGATGTATTGAAGAAATACAACTATGCAGCAGCTTCACCGGTTGCAGCAGAGCGTGAAGTTTCCGAGCAGAAACTGGCTGAAGGCGAGATCGCTTTCATGTTCGGCGGAAACTGGGATTGGTCCCTGATCAAAGACTTTAATGAGGAAGCAAACCTTGGTATGATGCCTGTTCCTCAGAGCACAGCTGACGACTACAACACCAAGTTAGTTGGTGGTGGTTCCAAGTATTTCTTCATCGATTCCTCTGACAACACTTCCGAAGCTCAGGTTGCAGCAGCAAAAGATTTCCTGAACTGGTGGGTATATGAAGCTGATGGTAATGCATTCGTAACTGAGAGCTGCGCATTAGTTCCCGCTTTCGGCAACATCAATGCAGATACTCTGGATCCGTTATCCATTTCTGTAAAAGATTACGCAGATCAGGGTCTCCTGGTTGACAACTACAACTATGACCCGGATGATCATTACTCCATCGTTGGCGCTTCCATGCAGAAATATCTTGCTGGCGACGTTGACCGTGCAGGCTTAGCTAAAGAAGTTGAGAATTACTGGAAGAGTGTTACACCTGTAGAGCACTAAGCTTTACTCTTTACGAACATATCGACCGAAGTACGAAAGTACATCATCTTCTATACATCGGTAGACAAGTGATCAATGGATGCCCGATGTAAGCAATAATTTATTTAAATAGCAGAAGATGGATTTCGATCCGTCTTCTGCTGACAAGTTACTTAAGTAGGGGGAAAATATGAATACTAACACTATGTCTTACAAGACAAAGCAGTATTTAATGTTCGCCGGAATCACAACATTCGTGTTTGGTGCAGTTGTTATCATTCCGTTTATCTACGGTTTGTATCTCACCTTCACCAGCTGGGATGGTGTGGCAAAAACAAAACCTTTTGTAGGTATGGCAAACTACACATCCACCTTTGCTGACAGTGCTTTCTGGACAGCACTCGGAAGAACACTGTTCTATTCTGTTATCGCCGTTATCCTGGTTAACGTGGTGGCATTTATCCTTGCCTTCCTGGTAACAAGCGGCGTGAAAGGTCAGAACTTCTTCCGTGCAGGTTTCTTCGTACCGAACCTGATCGGTGGTATCGTACTTGGTTATATCTGGAAGTTTGTATTTAACCGTGCATTGGTTTCTATCGGTAGTGCGTTAGGATCCACTACATTATCTACTTCCTTACTATCAACTACCGGAGGGGCAATGTTCTGTTTGATTGTCGTTTCGGTATGGCAGTATGCCGGTTACATGATGTTAATCTACGTTGCAGGTTTCATGAGCGTCTCCAATGATGTTATCGAAGCTGCCAAGATTGACGGATGTACCAATATGCAGACCATCACACATATCTCGGTACCGTTGATGGTATCTTCCTTTGTGCAGTGTCTGTTCTTAACTATTACCAGATGTTTCATGGTTTACGACGTAAACTTATCCTTGACAAATGGTGAGCCTTACAATAGTTCTGTACTTGCAGCTATGCATGTGTATAATACAGCCTTCACATATAAGAACTATGGTACAGGTCAGGCGGAAGCCCTGATTCTCTTTATCGTTTGTGCAATCATCGGTGTTGCACAGGTTTACATCGGAAAGAAAGCGGAGGTATCAGCTTAATGGAAACTTTAAATGAAAAAGCTGCTCGTAATGCGAAGATTGCAGCCGTATTAAAGATTATCCTTCTTGTCGTACTTTTCGTGCTTTTTATCTTTCCGTTTGTACTTGTAATCATCAATGTATTTAAGGTAAAAGCAGATATTACGACAAACCCACTTGCCCTTGTCGGTGAGCGCGGATTTACCATGCAGAACTTCCCGAATGCCATGAAGAAGATGAATTTCTGGCGTTCCTTCGGAAACTCTGCAATCATCACAATTTGTTCCACCATCATCACCATCCTTCTGGCAGCTATGGCTGCATACGTTATCGTACGTAATAACTGGAAGGCCTGCGGCGCATTGTTCGGTCTGATGGTTGCTTCTATGGTTATTCCTTTCCAGGTATTGATGATCCCGTTGGTATCTCTTTACGGTGGTATCCTGAACCTGTTAAGTCATAGGGCTACTCTGATCTTCATGCATGTCGGTTTCTCCCTATCCATGGCCACGTTCATGTTCCATGGGGCGATAAACACCAATGTTCCCATCGCTTTGGAAGAAGCCGCTAAGATTGATGGTTGTACCCGTTGGCAGACATTCTGGAAGATCGTATTCCCGTTGATTAAGCCTACAATCGCTACTGTTGCTATTATCGATGCGATGGCATTCTGGAACGACTACCTGCTTCCATCTCTTGTACTTGCCAAGAAAGAACTTTATACGATTCCTATTGCAACACAGGTATTCTATGGTACTTATTCCACAGATATCGGTCTGGTTATGGCTGCATTGCTTCTGGCTATGCTTCCTATCCTCATCCTCTATCTCTTCCTTCAGAGATTCATCGTGGAAGGTGTTACATCAGGTGCTGTTAAATAAGAATGGTATCATTTTAAGGGCTGCATGTCACGTGCAGCTCTTTTTTTTGAAAAAATTCGCAGTTGTTTTTGTTTTATCCGGGAATAAATGTTATACTGAATGAAACAAAAATCAAAAAGAAAGGAATATCGAGATGAGCATTCTTTTTCAGGAAGAAAATAAACTGTTTACCATCCATACCAATAACAGTACCTATCAGATGAAGATCGATCCCTATGGGTTTTTACTTCATCTGTACTACGGGAAGAAGGTAGCCGGAAATATGGATTTCCTGCTCTTTTATTCCGACCGTGGTTTTTCCGGAAATCCATATGAAGCAGGAAGAGACAAAACCTACTCTCTGGATACCCTGCCACAGGAATATCCTACACTGGGTACCGGGGATTTCAGGAATCCTGCACTGATCGTCCGGAATGAAGACGGATCTTATGCCTGTAATCTTCGCTATGCGGGCCATTCCATACGGAGCGGAAAATACAGGCTGGAAGGCCTTCCTGCCGTCTATGGCTCCGAGGATGAGTCGGAGACTCTGGAAATCTGTATGAAAGACCCTGTTTCCGGGCTGGAAGTTGACCTTCTTTATGGGGTTCTGCCTGACTTGGATATCATAACCAGGGCTGCCAGGATACATCATGACGGTGACAAGAAATTAACCCTTGAAAAGGTAGGTTCTGCATGCCTGGATTTCGTGACGGGGGATTTTGATCTGATCACTTTCCATGGTCGTCATGCCATGGAGCGCAATTATCAAAGGACGACCGTCGGACATACTTCACAGGTCATCGGAAGCAGGAGAGGTATGTCCAGCCATCAGTATAATCCTTTGATGATCCTTGCTGACAAGGATACCAACGAAGACTCCGGATCCTGCTATGCCATGTCCTATGTCTACAGTGGTGGTTTTAAAGGGGAAGTGGAAAAAGACCAGACAGACGGAACCCGTATGCTTCTGGGCCTGATGGATGATATGTTTTCTTATCCGCTGGAGAAAGGTAACGTATTCTATGCACCCGAAGTTATTATGACATACAGCGATTCAGGGATAACTGAACTGTCCCATAACCTTCATAAATGTATCAAAAAGCACGTATGCCGTGGAAAATACAGAGATGGGAATCGACCCATTCTTCTCAATAGCTGGGAAGGATGCTATTTTGATTTTAACGGGGAAGATATCTATCAGCTGGCAGTCCAGGCAAAGGATCTGGGAATTGATCTGCTGGTCATGGACGACGGCTGGTTTGGAAAAAGAGATGAAGACATATCCGGTCTTGGAGATTGGTTTGTCAATGAGGAGAAATTAGGGGAATCCCTGCCGCATCTTGTAGAAAGGATTACGGACCTGGGCATAAAATTCGGCATCTGGTTCGAACCGGAGTGCATCAATGAGGACAGTGACCTCTATAGAGCGCACCCGGACTGGGCTCTCCGGATACCCGGAAGAGATCCGGTGCGTGCTAGATATCAGCTTGTCCTGGATTTCTCAAGAAAAGAAGTGGTGGATTACATATTTGAATCCGTATGCAAAGTGCTGGATCAGGCGGATATCTCTTATGTGAAATGGGATTTCAACCGCAGTATCACTGACGTCTTCTCCCATGATACCGATGACCAGGGTAAAGTCCTGTATGATTATGTACTTGGCCTCTATGATTTCCTGGAAAGACTATTGACACGTTATCCGGATCTTTTGCTGGAGGGTTGCAGTGGAGGCGGCGGAAGATTTGATGCCGGTATGTTGTATTATTCTCCACAGATCTGGTGCAGCGATAATACAGATGCCATCGATCGTCTGCGGATTCAATACGGAACTTCTTTCGGATATCCCATACCTGCCATGGGATCCCATGTCTCTGCTGTTCCAAACCATCAGACAGGCAGAATCACCCCTCTGAAGACCAGGGGAGTAGTAGCCATGTCAGGTACCTTTGGTTATGAGCTGAATCCTGCTTACATGACAGACCAGGAAAAGGAAGATGTGAGGGCGCAGATTGAAGACTACAAGAAGGTACGTCATCTGATCCAATACGGTCTTTATTACCGGCTAAGCAATCCGTTTGTACAGGAGACAGCAGCCTGGATGTTTGTGTCGGAAGACTCTTCAGAAGCCCTCTTAAATGTGGTTCAACAACAGGTCCACGGAGCACCGCTTTGCACCTATGTTCGACTCAGAGGTTTAAAAAAGGATGTCCTTTATCAGGAAGAAGTCACCGGTAAGATTTATCCTGCCAATGCTTTGATGGAAGTGGGATACCCGTTACCGACAGAACTCGGTTCTTACCAGACCTTCCAGATCCATTTCAAAGAATACTACTGATTCTTTATATAGTGATAAATGGATATCATACAGTCTTGCGATATCCATCGAAAAGGGGCGGCTGATTGTCAAATTCAGCCGCCCTTTTATAATTTTTTATGATTATTTAATTTAACTGATTTCCGCGCCGGAAGGCATGTCTTTTTCCGGGGTCATCAGACAGAGTTCTCCATCCGGTTTCACTGCACACAGAAGCATTCCTTCGGAAAGAACTCCGGCCAGCTTGGCAGGCTTCAGATTCACAAGAACCATGACTTTCTTTCCGACCATTTCTTCCGGTGTATAGTACTTCTTGATACCGGATACAATCTGTTTGGTCTGGCTTCCAATCTTCACCTGAGAGCAGAGGAGTTTCTTGGATTTCTTCACTGCCTCACAGGCTATGATCTCACCAACCTGGAATTGCATATTTTCAAAATCATCGAAAGTAATCTCCGGTTTGGCTTCCATATCGATGATCTCTTCTTTGGACTCTTCTTCAACTGCCTCTTCCGGTTCATCCGATGCGTAGATGGCATCCACCTTCTTCATCACTTCCTCCAGATCCAGTCTTGCAAAAAGAATCTCAGGTTTATCCGTAACCTTGCTATCATTCTCATAGAGTCCGAACATCTCGAGCTCATCCATACTTCTTTCCTTTGCATTCAGCTGAGTGAAGATCTTCTCGGCGGTCTCCGGCATGAATGGAGAGAGGAGAGAGGCACCGATGGTGATACCTTCCACCAGATTATAAAGTACGGTGGACAGACGGTTCTTCTTGGAAGGATCTTTGGCAAGCACCCATGGAG
>CAMNGO010000095.1 GCA_946538445.1 uncultured Lachnospiraceae bacterium | reverse complement strand
ACCGAAGAAGTCTCCGAAGATATCTCCAAAGATATCACCCATATCACCACCGGTGAAATCAAAACCGCCAAAGCCGCCCGGGCCGCCGCCGCCCTGTTCAAATGCCGCATGTCCAAACTGATCATACTTGGCTTTCTTCTCAGGGTCACTCAGCACTTCATAGGCTTCCGCTGCTTCTTTGAATTTTTCCTCTGCTACCTTATCACCGGGATTCATATCCGGATGATACTTCTTGGCAACCTTGCGGTATGCTTTTTTAATATCGGCCTCGGAAGCGTTTTTCGCGACTCCGAGAACCTCATAATAATCTCTTTTTTCAGCCATTCTTATCCTCCGAGCTCTCAGCATTCGGCAAACGTGTTGAAAGAGGGGACAGGGGAACCCTGCCTCCTCTTAGTCATTGCAATTATTACAGTTCCGTGTAATCAGCGTCTACCACATCATCTGCTGCGTATGTGTCATTTGCGTCGGAACCTGGCTGAGGTCCGCCCTGTGGTCCGCCTGCCTGCTGTGTCTGCTCATACATCTTAGCGAATAAAGTCTGAGAATCTTTCATGAGCTGCTCTTTGCCGGCATTCAGTTCTGCCACATCTGCGTCTGTCATATTTTCTGCATTAGTGCGATCCAGCACTTCTTTTAATTTTGCAATATCAGCCTGAACGGTAGTTTTATCTGCTTCCGGAATCTTGTCACCTACATCCTCAAGAGCTTTCTCTGTCTGGAATACGATGTTGTCTGCTTCATTTCTGGCGTCGATTGCTTCTTTTCTCTTCTTATCCTGAGCTTCATACTCAGCAGCTTCTTTTACAGCCTTCTCGATATCATCATCGGACATGTTGGAACCTGCTGTGATGGTGATGTGCTGTTCTTTTCCTGTTCCCAGATCTTTTGCGGAAACATTTACAATACCGTTTGCATCAATATCGAAAGTAACCTCGATCTGCGGAATGCCTCTGCGTGCCGGTGGGATACCGTCAAGACGGAACTGGCCAAGAGTCTTGTTATCTCTTGCGAACTGTCTCTCACCTTGTACGACGTGGATATCAACAGCGCTCTGGTTATCTTCTGCTGTGGAGAAGATCTGGCTCTTCTTGGTCGGGATCGTAGTGTTACGCTCGATCAGTCTGGTAGCTACTCCACCAAGAGTCTCGATGGATAAGGATAATGGTGTAACGTCCAGAAGAAGGATGTCTCCTGCTCCGGCATCGCCGGCTAATTTTCCACCCTGGATGGATGCGCCGATGGCAACACACTCGTCGGGGTTGATTCCCTTGAAAGGATCCTTACCTGTCAGCTGTTTTACTTTATCCTGTACTGCAGGGATTCTGGTAGAACCACCTACCAGTAATACTTTGCTCAGTTCACTGGCTACAAGGCCTGCATCCTTGAGAGCTGTCTGAACCGGAGTGACGGTTCTCTCAACCAGGTGAGAAGTCAGCTCGTTGAATTTGGCTCTTGTGAGATTCATCTCAAAGTGTTTTGGTCCTTCGGATGTAGCTGTGATGAAGGGAAGGTTGATGTTGGTTGTGGTGGAGGAAGAAAGTTCCTTCTTTGCCTTTTCTGCAGCTTCTTTTAATCTCTGCATGGCCATCTTGTCATTGGACAAATCCACGCCTTCTTTTGCCTTGAAATCATCGATCATATAACGGGTGATCACTTCATCAAAATCGTCGCCGCCCAGGTGGTTGTCACCTGCTGTGGATAATACTTCAATGACACCGTCACCGATCTCGATGATGGATACATCAAATGTACCGCCACCTAAATCAAATACCATGATCTTCTGTTCTTTCTCGTTGTCAAGTCCGTAGGAAAGAGCTGCTGCTGTGGGCTCATTGATGATACGTTTTACATCAAGGCCGGCAATCTTACCGGCATCTTTTGTTGCCTGTCTCTGGGCATCGTTGAAATATGCAGGAACAGTGATAACAGCTTCTGTCACTTTCTCACCCAGGTAGTTCTCAGCATCCCCTTTCAGTTTCTGCAGGATCATGGCAGAAATCTGCTGCGGAGAGAATTTCTTATCATCGATTGATACAGAGTAGTTTGTACCCATCTCACGTTTGATGGAGGAGATTGTTTTATCCGGGTTTGTAACTGCCTGACGTTTTGCAGGCTCACCGATCACACGCTCCCCTGTCTTGGTAAATCCGACTACGGACGGTGTGGTTCTCTGACCTTCTGCGTTTGTGATAACAACAGGTTTTCCACCTTCCATAACAGCTACACAAGAGTTTGTTGTTCCTAAATCAATACCAATAATTTTACTCATTTCTTTGTCCTCCTGATCTAAATCTATTCCTAAGTCCGGCATGGTCTGCGGTTTAGTTGACCACCTTTACCATGCTGTATCTTAATACACTGTCTTTGTACATATAGCCTTTCTGGAACTCCTCAGCCACAAGGTTTTCACCCATCTCCGGGTCTTCCTCGTGCATTACTGCGTTATGCAGGTCCGGGTTAAATTCCTTACCCTTGGCATCCATGGCTTTCACACCGAGTTCCTCCATGGTCGTCATCAATTGCTGATAGATCTTTATGACGCCCTGGGCAAAAGCTCCTTCCTTCTCCTCCTCGGACAAGGCATCGATTCCTCTCTCAAAGTTATCGATCACAGGTAAAAGTTTGGAAAGCACTTCTTTTGCACCGACATCATACATGCGGCTCTGTTCTTTGGCATTCCGCTTCCTGGCATTCTCGAATTCTGCCATCAGACGCTGGTAGAGGTCCGTGAGTTCCGCCACCCTGCTTTCGCTCTTCTCCAAGGCTTTCTCCAGAGCTTTGCCGGATTTCTTTTTCTTTTTATCGGATTTCCTGTCTCCCTTGGATTCTTCTTCCTTCTCTTTTGATTCGGAATCGGTATCTGCTTCTTTCGGAGAATCACCGGATCCCTCCGGCTTCAGGATATCCTCATTTATCTCTTCCCGGGTCTCATCAACCTTTTCATCTACGATACTTTCGTCGAATATTTTTTTCTCTTCCACTTCAAGTACCACCTTTCTAAGTTTCTATGATTTCTTATTAAAAATTTCATCCAGATCTGCGGTCAGATTCTTAAGGGTATGCACCACCTTGCGGTAATCCATCCGCTTGGGACCGATGATACCCACCGTACCGGTACCGCCTTCTTCCAGATCATAGGTTGCTGTGACGATGCTGCAGTCCTTCAGGGAAGGCAACTGATTCTCACTGCCTATGTAGACCTGGATTCCATGTTTTTCCTGGTCGCTCACTGTCTCATCCACGAGCTTTACCAATTGTTTTTTCTCGACCAGCGTATCAAGAAGCGCTGTGGTCTGAGAGGGGTTGGCCAGTTCCGGATACTTCAGGATATTTGTGGCACCGCTGGTGTAGATCTCCAGGTCATTGGCCTCATGGATGGCCTCCACGATTCCGCTGAACACGGTCTCAAGGATGGTGGCATGCATCCCTGCCTGAACCTTCATGGTATGCATCAGTTCCAGGTTGATCTCATTCAGGGTCAGTCCCTGTAAAAATGAGTTCAATAAGATATTCAGTTTCAGAATCTCCTCGTTGCTTAGAGGATCTTCCACATTCATCAGAAGATTCTTTACCGTCTCATTTCCAACTACGATTACCGCCAGCATCCGGCAATGATCCACCATGGAAAGCTGGATAAATTTCAGTTTGGATTCCCGGATATGGGGAGTGGATACCAAGGTGGCATAGTTTGTATCATTTGCCAGAACATCTGCCACGCTTTTTAGCATCTCTTCCATGCGGTCCATCTTCTGGAACATCATCTGACGTTCTGTCTCGATCTCCTCCTCTTTCTCCCGGATCTCTATATCATGCTCTTCCATCATTTGGTTCACATAATACCGGTAGCCAAGATCGGAAGGGATCCTGCCTGATGAAGTATGAGGCTGGATGATATATCCCAGCTCTTCCAGATCCGCCATCTCATTACGGATGGTCGCGGAGCTAAGATGCAGATCGGAATCTTTTGCAATGGTTCTGCTACCCACCGGTTCCCCGGTTTCCAGGTAAGTAGAAATGATCGTCTTTAAAATTTTCATTTTACGTTCATCTAAACTCATCGAACAAACCATCCTCCTTTTTAATTATTAGCACTCATTTAATCCGAGTGCTAATATCTTCATACATAAAGTATCACCAACTTAAAAAGATGTCAAGCATATTTTTTTATTATTGTTTTAAACACATTATTTCGTAATAATATTTTTATTTTAAATGAACTCGCAGAAAATCTGGTTGCTCACATTAATGCCCTGTTCGGTTAAAGCAATCCTTCCATTCTTCATGGTAAGAAGTCCCAGATCCAGAAACCGATGGATGGCTATCCCGTATACGGATTCCATATCACAGCCAAATCGGTCTTTAAAATCCTTGAGGCTGACACCCCGGATCTTGCGAAGACCCAGAAACATGAACTCTGCCATCCTATCTTCCCTGGATAACTCCTGATAGTCCTCCCTTTCCTCAAAAGGCCTGAAGGGCTGAGCCAGATATTTTTCCATGTCTCTGACATTTGAGAATCTTAAGAAGCTTTCCTGACAATCTGATCCGGTCTTTTCTTTCCAATAGGAAGAAGCCCCAAGACCAAAGCCCAGATAAGGTACATCTTCCCAATAACCAAGATTGTGGATACACTCCCTGCCTTCTTTTGCATAATTGGATATCTCATAGCGGTGATATCCGGCCTCTTCCAGGATCTTCTTTGTCATCTCATACATGCGTCGGTCTGTGTCTTCATCCGGAAGCCTTTTCAGGAGTGCTTCATCATTATATAAAGGAGTTCCTTCTTCCAGAATCAGGCTGTAGGAAGATATATGTTCCGGTCCCAGCTCTATAATATTCTTCAGAGTGTCAAGATAAGACTCCAGGGACTGCCCCGGCAGGGCACTCATGATATCAACATTGATATTGTCAAATCCTTTTTTTCGTGCCTCATGATAATTTTCCAGGAATTCCTGCCAGCTATGAATCCTGCCAAGCATCTTAAGACACTCGTCGTCTGCACTCTGCAGCCCTATACTAAGGCGATTTACTCCGGCATCGCGGTAAGTCTTAATTTTTTCTGAGTTTAAGGTACCAGGGTTGGCCTCCATGGAGACTTCCGTCCGGTCTGTAAAAGGGAAATGTTCCCTTATACAAGAGAAAATTCTGTTAACATTATATATAGAAAGAATACTGGGGGTTCCACCGCCCAGAAAAATGCTGCGTATTTTAAAAGAAGAGTTAATATGCTCTCCTGTCCTTCGAATCTCCTCACACAGGGCATCCACATACCTGTTCTGAAGCTCTTCTCCTGCCGGAAATGACAGGAAATCGCAATAATTACATTTTCGGATACAAAAGGGTATGTGAATATATAATTCGATCTCCGATAACATGGCTGGCTCCCTTTCTGTCTCTCCTCCGAAAGACTTTATCAAATCAAAAAGAACCGACAGGATTCCGGGAAAGGATACCTGCCGGTCTTAAGTGTTACATATGATCAGTATAAATAATAATTAGTCTTCGTCAAGTTTCAGCACACTTAAAAATGCCTTCTGAGGCACCTCTACATTGCCGATCTGACGCATTCTTTTCTTACCTTCCTTCTGTTTCTCAAGCAGTTTCTTCTTTCGGGTGATGTCACCGCCGTAGCACTTGGCAAGAACGTCCTTCCTCACTGCTTTTACAGTCTCCCGGGCGATGATCTTACTTCCGATGGCCGCCTGGATGGGAATCTCGAAAAGGTGTCTTGGAATCTCTTCCTTTAATTTCTCACAATATTTTCTTCCTCTTTCGTAGGCATTGGAAGAATGAACGATAAAGGACAGCGCATCCACCTGCTCCCTGTTGATCAGGATATCCAGTTTCACCAGAGAGGACTGCTCGTAGCCTTTCAGCTCATAATCAAAGGATGCATAACCCCTGGATCTTGATTTTAAGGCATCAAAGAAATCATAGATGATCTCATTCAGAGGAAGATCGTACTTCAGCAGGGCACGGGTCTCCTCCATGTACTCCATGGAAACATAAGTTCCACGTCTCTCCTGGCACAGGGTCATGATAGGCCCGACATACTCCTTGGTCACCATGATCTCCGCTGATACGATAGGCTCCTCCATATATTCTATGGTAGAAGGATCCGGCAGATTGGTGGGATTGGTCAGGTCAAAACAGGTTCCATCCGTGAGATGAACCTTATAGATTACACTGGGTGCCGTGGAAACCAGGTCAAGGTTATACTCCCGCTCCAGACGTTCCTGGACGATCTCCAGGTGAAGAAGTCCTAAAAATCCGCATCGGAAGCCGAAACCCAGAGCGACAGAGGTTTCCGGTTCGTACTGAAGAGCTGCATCGTTTAGCTGAAGTTTCTCCAGGGCATCTCTCAGATCCGGATACTTGGCACCGTCCGCAGGGAAGATACCACAGTAAACCATAGGCAATACTTTCTTATAGCCCGGAAGGGGATTCTGACAGGGCCGCGCCGCATCGGTCACGGTGTCCCCTACTCGGGTTTCCTTCACATTTTTCAGACTTGCCGTAATATAACCGACCATACCGGCAGTCAACTCCTCACAAGGTAGGAACTGACCGGCACCGAAGGTACCCACTTCCACCACCTCAGCCTTTGCTCCGGTGGCCATCATAAGCATGTTTGTCCCCCTGCTGATCCGCCCTTCCATGATCCTGGCGAAGATGATCACGCCCTTGTAGGAATCGTAGATGCTGTCAAAGATCAAGGCCTGCAAGGGATTATCCGGACTGCCGCCCGGAGCCGGGATCTTATCAACAATCTGTTCAAATACTTCCTCGATGTTAATTCCGTTCTTTGCGGAGATCTGAGGGCATCCCTCCGCCTCGATTCCGATCACATCCTCGATTTCTGCCACTACCCTTTCCGGTTCCGCGCTGGGCAGGTCAATCTTGTTGATGACGGGCAGAATCTCCAGGTTGGCATCGATGGCAAGATATACATTTGCCAGGGTCTGCGCCTCAATACCCTGAGCGGCATCCACCACAAGGATAGCTCCTTCACAGGCGGCAAGGCTCCTGCTTACCTCATAATTAAAATCTACATGTCCCGGAGTGTCGATCAGGTTAAATACATACTCCGTCCCGTCTTTTGCCTTATAGATCGTTCTCACGGCCTGGGATTTGATGGTGATTCCACGCTCTCTCTCCAGGTCCATGTTATCCAGGACCTGATCCTGCATCTCACGTTCCGTAAGAAGACCTGTCTTCTCTATGATACGATCGGCCAGGGTTGATTTTCCATGGTCGATGTGTGCGATAATACAAAAATTTCTGATTTTGCTCTGGTCTATTCCGGCCAAACTGGTTTCCTCCGTCCTAAAAGATATGATATCCTTATCAGACTCATCTTATGATTCAATCATTGTGGATCAAAGCCACAAACTCAACAGGTTCCGTATCTGAAGCATTATCAAGGGCATGGGACTGCCCTGGAACGATGGTGCATACATCATCCGGGAAAACATGGGTCTTGGTCCCGTCATTATCGGTGAAGATTCCCTCTCCCTTAAGGATATAATAAGATTCTGTCTCCCCCACATGCTGATGCCAGCCGATATAAGATCCGGGAGGGAGTACGATCCTGGCATACATCCTTCCATGACCCAGGAGTTCCTCCTTGGTCTCGATATGATAAACTTCCGCAGGGCCTTTTCCGTTGCCCAGGCCTTCTCTAATCTGAAGTATCGGTTTTCTTACCATTATAAATCCCCCTTTGTGATATATTTCATTAGGATAATTGTGTGATTTTATATACAGTAAATTGTAACATGAATAGGAAATGACTGGCAATACTTTTTA
>CAMNGO010000094.1 GCA_946538445.1 uncultured Lachnospiraceae bacterium | reverse complement strand
AGAAGCCATTGCCCAATGGTCCGAGGATCTCAAAAGTATCCCCTTCTTTCCAGCATGAGATCTCTCTGGTTCCGGAACCTGCAATCCGGTACACAACACGTATGGTTCCCTCTGCTTTGTCAATCCCGCAGATACTGATGGGGCGGGGCAGCAATCTTCCGCCGTCCTTGCAGTAGATTCCCACAAACTGTCCGGGTTTTGCCTGATCTGCTCCACCCGGAAATGAAATCACCAGGTCAAAAATACCGGGTGAAATCTCTTTCTGATCTATCACAGTTGCTGTTTCCTTAAATATACTCATCTTCCGTCGTGCCTCCTAATGTTTTATGATGTAGACCGGGAGCGGTGGTGTGTTTGGTTTATTATAAAATGATTCCAGAATGACCGTGTATCTGTGGTGGTCCAGGGACCGGAAAAATGGCAATAGGGCATCTCTTTCTTCATATCCGGAGTCCCCGCCACTGTAGATCATCAGAGTCAGCAAACCTCCTTCCTTAAGAAGGTCCAGTCCTTTCCTTACAGCCTCCATGGTGGTTGGATAGCTTGTCGCGATCCGATGATCTCCACCGGGCAGATATCCCAGATTAAACATGATGAGATCCACCCCGGGAGGATTTGACATGTAGGAGTCCATGTTTTCATGACCGTCACATACAAATCGAACTTTATCCTGATATCCCGCATCCCTGATTCTTCTTTCAGCCTGAGCCAGGGCCTCCTCCTGGATATCCATGGAAAGGATCCTGCCTTCCGCCGGAGTGATCCGGCAGAGGAATAAGGTATCCCTTCCCGTTCCGGCAGTGGCATCGATACAAATCACGGGATGTGGCATCAGCTGCCGGATTCTGTCCTGACACCACCCGGTAATCGGAATCCTGCTCATGTGTCAATCTCCTATCTATCCTATTTATCGCAGCAGAAAATATACTGCTACAATGATACCCAACACGATTCGATATACACCAAAGGCCTTGAAATCGTTCTTCTTGATATAGCCGACAAGAAACTTGATGGCAAATACAGAAACTACAAATGCCACCAGCATGCCGATGATAAGGATGATGATCTCCTGCCCGGTATAATGGAATCCGAATTTGACAATCTTCAAAAAACTGGCACCAAACATCACCGGGATAGACAGGAAGAAAGAGAACTCCGTAGCTACATAGCGGGATGTGCCCAAAAGCATGGCACCGATGATCGTTGCCCCGGATCTGGAGGTACCGGGGATGAGTGCAAGTACCTGGAACAAGCCGATGAAAAAGGCCAGTTTATAACTCATCTGACTCAGTTTCCTCACGGTGGGCTTTCTGTTTTTATTGTAATTCTCCACCAGGATAAAAAGAACACCGTAGAGAATCAAAGTAAAAGCTACTGTCTGGGGATTATAAAAGATTGCGTCGATGGTATCATCCAGTGCAAGGCCGATCACTGCGGCGGGGAGACACCCCACGATTACCTTACCCCACAGCTGTAGGGTTTCCTTCTTCTCGCTGCTGCTTTTGGAAGGAGAAAAAGGATTCAGCTTATGGAAAAAGAGCAAGCAGACTGCCAGAATGGCGCCCAGCTGGATCACAACCAAAAACATTTCTTTGAATTCTTCCGAAGCATTCAGTTTGATAAACTCATCCACAAGGATCATATGCCCGGTGGAACTGATGGGAAGCCACTCCGTGATTCCCTCCACAATTCCCAGTATAATGACCTTAAAAATCTCTGTTAACATATCCGTTTCTCCCTATTTTTATCCTTTTTCATATTGCATCGCAACTATTTGATATTATTGCTCATTTTATTGTATCATAGAAACCCTTTGCTGTAAAAGTCTACTCTGACGGGCTCTGATCATATCGAACTTCATTAATATATCGGGATGGGCTGGTTTTTTTCTGAAACAGCTCTTTGACGGAATAGAGAAACAGATATGTTTTGGCCCGGGTCATAGCCACATAATACAGTCTTCTCTCCTCCTCCAGGTCCGCTTCTTTAACCGCCTTTTTATGGGGGCAGATCCCCTCGTTACTGTCTATGATAAAAACCACTTCATACTCCAGCCCCTTGGAGCTGTGCATGGTTGTCAGAGTAACTCCCTTCTGATTTCTCCTGGTTCCGGCAGCTGTCTGTTTCTTCAGTTCTTCTCCGTACTCCTCAATCGATTGGAACCATTGTTCAAAAGTATCATATCCCTTGGCTGTCTCCTGGATCTGATCCAGCATTTCTTTCAGATCTTCCGGGTTCATCCTGCGAAAGCCCGCATATTCCTCCAGATATTCTTCATATCCCACGGATTTTCTCAGATAGCTGATGGCATCATAAGGGTTTTTGCTGCCCATGTTATTAAGGTCCATCTCCATCTTGTTTATCTTCTCAAGGAGCCATTTTTTCCCACTGCAGCGTCGCCTCAGCTGACAGAAATCCACCGGGCTTTCACTCAGCATACTTCTGGAAATATAACGTTTCGGGCGGTTCATGACAGAAAGAAAAAGGGAACGGTCCCTGTAGCCCTGAGCCAGTTTCAGGTAAGAGATCACATTTTTGGCGATCCAATGCTCGAAAATGTTGGGAATAAGATCCCTCATCTGAAAGGGTATATTATACTCCATGAGGCGTCCCACCAGCAACCTTGGCTGCGTGTTGGTCCGGAAAATCACAGCCATATCTTCAAAGGAGATGCCCTTGCCGGAATAGAACAGGATCCCGCCGATGATGTCGTTGAATTCCGCAGATACATTCTCCATGTTCCGGTATACCACAGGAACTTTGCTGCCTCTGGCGGACTTCATGTTCTTTTCAAATCTTTTTTTATTGTGAAGGATAAGGCGTTCCGCACTTACCACGATTTCTTCCGTACTTCTGTAATTTGTATTCAGCAGAAATGTTCTCGTTCCCTGAAAATCTTTTTCAAATCCCAGCATAATCTCCGGTCTGGAACCCCGGAAACGATAGATAGATTGATCATCGTCTCCCACCACAAAAAGATTTTTCCTCTTCCCTGACAGCATCTTCACGATTTCATACTGGACCCGGTTGATATCCTGAAACTCATCGATCAGAATATATGGAAAGCGATCCTGCCACATTTTCAGGATATCCGGTCTTTGCCTCAACAGCTCATGGCAGAACACAAGCATATCATCAAAGTCCAGATATCCGCCGGCTCTGAGTTTCTTCTCGTAATCTTCATATATTTTCCGGAAGAGATCATCGGCAAGATTATTACTGTGATACAGGGACAGAGACATCATCTCCCCTTTCACATAGCTGATCTCATTCAGGATTCCTGTATAGAATTCATTCTCGTCCTCGATCTCAAGCTCCATTTCTTCCACGATTCCTTTGAGACAGGCCCGCCGATCATATTCCCGGATAATATTATCGCTGCTGTAATGATATGCGTGACGCAGCATCATGAAGAAAACGGAATGAAAAGTCCCAAAACAGACCGGTGCCTTCTCCATCCCTTCAAATTTCTGAAAGCGCTTTTTCATTTCTTCCGCTGCGTTTCTTGTAAATGTGATAACAAGTATCCCGGAGGGATGAATCTTCTTTTGTTCGATCAGCCATCTGACGCGGGAGGTTATGACAAGAGTTTTCCCCGATCCCGGTCCTGCGAGAACCATGGCCGGTCCGTCCCCATGACATATGGCATCCTTCTGTTCCTGACTAAAAGTATCATCAAGTATCAAAGATATCAATCCTTTCCGTTTCATCGGGAAAAACTCCCGTCAAAAGAAAAAGAGTGTCGTTATCCAACACTCTTATCTTTTGAAGTAATTATTTCATTCAATAATTATTATATATTCATACACTATCTTGCAATAGACTCAAGATAAGCTCTGATCTCTTTCTCTGTTGCCATGGCCATAGCTTTAGCTGCAACCTCATCTGCCTCAGCCTTCGTCCAGGAAGAGATACCCTTTCTGGTCTTCAGGATAGAAGTTGCACTCACGCTGAATTCCTCCAGTCCGAAGGAAATCAACAATGGAGTAAGCAATGGATCCGCTGCAGCTTCCCCGCACATACCTACAAGGATACCTGCATCATTCGCTGCTGTGATAACATTTCTGATGGAGCGAAGCACTGCCGGATCATAAGTAGAGTACAGGTAGGCAACATCAGGATTTCCTCTGTCAGCTGCCATAGTATAACCGGTAAGATCGTTGGTACCGATACTGAAGAAGTCAACTTCCTTGGCAAAAACATCTGCCATAACGCTTGCTGCAGGTGTCTCCACCATGATACCAACCTTGATATCTTTGTTATATGGGATTCCATTGGCATCCAGATCTGCCATAAGCTCTGTAATGAGAGCCTTCACCTGACGGAACTCATCCACGCAGCAGATCATCGGAACCATGATCATGATATCGCCAAATGCACTGGCGCGAAGAAGCGCACGGAGCTGAGGGCGATAAAGGTCCGGTCTCTGTAAGCAAAGACGAACCGCACGGAAGCCAAGGAAAGGATTCTCCTCTTTACCAAGGCCGAGATAAGGAATCTCTTTGTCCCCGCCGATATCCAAAGTACGGATAATAACCGGTTTCCCTTCCAGCAACTGAGCTACCTTCTTGTAAGCCTCAAACTGCTCGTCTTCCGTAGGAACCTGTGGACGGTCCATAAAGAGGAATTCCGTACGGAAGAGTCCGATTCCTTCGCCGTCACATTCGATTACTTTTGTAGCATCCTCGGCTTTCCCGATGTTGGCACACAGCTGCACTTTCACGCCGTCTGCCGTCTCCGTGGGTTTGCCGACAAATAATTTAAGGGCAGCCTTAGCCTCAAGGAAAGCGGCACGTTTTGCCTTGTACTCCTCAAGCACGTCTGCGTCCGGATCTGCATAGACTTCTCCCGTTTTTCCATCCAGCACCACACTCTGGCCGTTCTCCAGCTTGGATACGATGCCTTCGATGCTAAGTACCGCCGGTATCTCCAATGCTCTTGCCAGAATCGCAGAGTGGGAAGTCTTTCCGCCGATCTCAGTAAGAATACCTACAACGTTTGCAGGGTTGATGCCGGCTGTCATGGACGGTGTCAGATCTTCTGCTACGAGTATGGTTCCCTCAGGCACATTTGCCAGATCCACATCTTCCACTCCAAGGAGGATTTTGATCAGCCTGGTCTTGATGTCACAGACATCTGTTGCTCTCTGCTGGAAGAGCTCATCGTCCAGTGAAGCAAACATAGCCGCATAAAAATCACAGGTTTCCTCCACAGCTGCTTCTGCACAGCTCTTTTCATCTTTAATCTTGGATTCGATCTGACCTGTAAGTTCAGGGTCCATAAGAAGTAAGATATGTCCTTCCAGAATCTCTGCTTCCTTCTCCCCTACCCTTGTCTTCATATCTTCTGCCATGGCAGTCGTCTTCGCTACGCATTCATCCAAGGCAGACTGAAAACGTGCGGTCTCCGCAGCAGTATCAGTCACGGGCTTCTTCTCATAGTCGAGAGAAGGTTCCTTCACAATTATAACAGAACCGATACCGATTCCTGCAGATGCACCAATACCTTTATACATAATATCACCCCTAAGCCCTTATATGGGTTTCCAAACTCCCCTTTGACTAATTATGTCAAAACTGCCGAGACAGTTTTGACATAATTGAAAACGTTATCTTACTCACCTAATCCGGATTCGATCATTTCGATTGCGGTCTTTAATGCTTCCTCTTCATCCGGTCCATCACATACAAGTTCAATCTCGGAACCACATTTAATTCCGGCACCGATGATATTTAACAAACTCTTTCCGTTGGTCTCTTTGCCGTTGAAGTTAATCTTGATGTCGGAAGCAAATGCTGCCATACCTTTGGCAAAAACGCCTGCCGGTCTCATATGAAGTCCCTGTGGGTTCGTGATTGTGATTTTTTGTGATACCATAATCGTTCTCCTTTACATAAAAAATACGCTACATTAATCTCCTAAGTTACAGTTAATTTTTATTTATTTTAACATTGATTATAAGTAGTGTCAAATCCTAGTCTCCAGAAACTTCAGCTCTTTTTGACCCTTTTCATCCTCGGGATAACGTTTGTTATATTCCAGGGCTGTATCATATGCAGATTGATAATCATTACTTTTTTCGTAGATTACGATTTCTTTAAAAAGAAACTCCCGGGACTCTTCTCCTTCCAGATTCACTCCCTGTTTTGCATATTTCAGCGCCTTCTTATATTTTTTCTTTTCGAGATAGCAATCGCAGATTTCACGCAGGAAAATACTGTTTTTGGTCTTGTCCCATCCTTCTTCATAAAGCTTGATGGCATCCTCCATATTATCCATGGCAATGAGGTTCTCCGCCTTTAGCATAAAGTATTTCTGTTCTTCAGGGTGTTTATCCAGCAGTTCGTCATAGATCTTCAGGGATTTCTCGTAGTCCCCCAGCTGATAATAGCTCTCTGCCAGATAGCAGGACATATCTTCGTCCATATCATCTCCGAATACCGAGATCTGTTTCAAACCCTTCTCCAGATAAGAAACCGCTTTCTCATAATCCTTCTCCTTAAAATATAAAAGTGCGTTTTCCCGGATCTGGCTTTTCTCATGGTAGTTTTTCCACTGGAATCCACCTAAAATGATAAGAACTACCAGCAAAGCGATGATAACTATCCTGATTATTTTACGCATAATGGTTCCTCCTATTATGGTTTTACCCCCACATTTGGAAAAAAGAAAGAGGACGCATAAACATGCATCCTCTAAACCGGCTACTTAGGTGATTATTTTCTTAATCCTAACTGCTCGATCAATGTTCTGTAACGATTGATGTCTTTATTTCTGAGGTATGCAAGAAGGTTTCTTCTCTGACCAACCATCTTTAAAAGACCTCTTCTGGAATGATGATCCTTTGGATTTGCCTTAAAGTGATCCTGAAGATCATTGATTCTTGCGGTGAGAATAGCAACCTGTACTTCCGGTGAACCGGTATCTCCCTCGCTTCTGCCGAACTTTTCGATCAGTTCCTGTTTCATTTCTTTCGTAATCATTATTACATCCTCCTGTTTTTTATACGCCTTTACGAAGATAAGGTCGGAGTCTCCATATCCTGGTAAAGGTCTTGGTCTTCTTGACACCTGACCTAGTGTATCATATTCTCCTGTCTTTGTAAAGAAAAAGATTCCACAAAGCCCTAATCCGTACTTTTCGGTTTCAGACGCTTTAACAGGTCAGTAAAATATTCCGGTAAAGGTGCTTCAAATTCCATATACTCTCCGGTTCTCGGATGCACAAAACCCAGGATTCTGGCATGCAGGCACTGGCCTTGGGTTGCCATAGCTGCAAAGGCTTTTCCTGAGGGTCCATAGACTGGATCTCCCAGTAAAGGGTGTCCGATACTGGCCATATGTACCCTGATCTGATGGGTGCGGCCGGTCTCCAGCCTGCACTGAATGTAGTTAAACCGATGGTTTAAATGATCCAGCACTTTATAATGCGTGACCGCCGGTTTTCCGTTTTTGTATTCGATAGCCATCTTCTTCCTGTCTCTGGGATCTCTTCCTATCGGTCCTTCCACAGTTCCGGACTCCTCCCGGAGATTATTATGTATGATGGCCTCATATCTCCTGGTAATGGTATGTTCTTTCAACTGCTCTGCCAGGGAGCGGTGAGCCATATCGGTCTTGCAGACCACCAGCAGACCGGTGGTATCTTTATCGATCCGATGAACGATGCCGGGGCGAAGTACCCCGTTAATCCCGGAAAGCTGATCTTTACAATGATATAAGAGTCCGTTCACCAGGGTGCCGCTATAACGTCCCGGTGCCGGGTGTACCACAAGATCTTTGGGCTTGTTGACAAGTATCACATCCTGGTCCTCATAGATGATGTCAAGATCCATCTTCTCCGGCTCCACGGATAATTCCTTAA
>CAMNGO010000093.1 GCA_946538445.1 uncultured Lachnospiraceae bacterium | reverse complement strand
TAAGTTTTGCTGTCACCGGATCGCTGCACACAGCACAGCGGATACCTTTATGTTTATTCGCTGCTAGAGAGATACCAATCCCGGTACCGCAGATCAGTATACCACGGTCTGCTTCCCCATTGAGTACAGCCTGGCATACTTTATGGGCGTAGATGGGGTAGTCACAACTCTCTTTTGTGTCAGTCCCGAAATTGGTCACTTCATGTCCCATAGATTCCAGGAAGGAGACGATCTCCAGTTTCATATCTACAGCAGCATGATCATTTCCTATAGCTATCTTCATGATGATTCTCCTCCTTATATATCTTATGGGAAAATTATATCACAATTCAGAGAATTATTCCTCTTCCAGATCAACTTTTATGCTCAGTTCTTCCAGCTGTTTATCATCAACCGGACCCGGTGCATCGGTGAGAAGGCAGGATGCATCCTTAATCTTAGGAAATGCTATGACGTCACGGATATTCTCTTCCTTAGCCATAAGCATAACCAGACGATCAAGTCCGTAGGCAAGACCTGCGTGAGGCGGTACTCCGTATTTAAATGCTTCCAGAAGGAATCCAAACTGGGAGTATGCCTGTTCATTGGTGAAGCCCAGGCATTCAAACATCTTCTCCTGGATATCGTCCTGATGGATTCTGACACTTCCACCGCCGATCTCATTTCCGTTTAATACGATATCATATGCCTTGGCACGCACTTTTCCGGGATCGGTATCGATGAGGGCAAGGTCCTCCTCCATAGGCATGGTAAATGGATGGTGCATGGCTGTGTATCTGCCCTGCTCCTCAGACCATTCCAGAAGAGGGAACTCGGTAATCCAGACAAAACGATATTCTGACGGATCCAGAAGTCCCAGTTCTTTTGCGAAAAATACTCTGAGAGCTCCCAGTACATCACAGACAACCTTAAAGCTGTCAGCTGCAAAGACGATGAGGTCTCCGCTCTCGCCTCCCATGGAAGCGATCAGAGCGTCCAGTTCCTCTTCCGACATAAACTTTGCGAAGGGGCACTTGATACTGCCATCTGATTTCAGCTGAATGTATGCCAGTCCTTTTGCGCCATAATCCTTGGCTGTCTTCTCCACTTTTTTCATTCTTTTACTGGAGATATCTCCAAGACCTTTCGCTACCAGTCCCCGGACAAATCCGCCATTTTCGATTGCTCCGGTAAAGACGCCAAATCCACAGTTTTTCACCTGGTCTGTAACATCCTGGATCTTCATATCAAATCTGAGGTCCGGCTTGTCGGAACCATAGAGATCCATGGCAGTCTGCCAGGTCATGCGCTGGATGGGAAGGGTGACATCCACGTCCAGACATTCCTTGAAAAGGAAGGCCAGAAGGCGCTCGTTCACATCAATTACATCGTCCACATCCACAAAGGACAGTTCCATATCAATCTGGGTGAATTCAGGCTGTCTGTCCGCGCGCAGGTCTTCATCGCGGAAGCAACGGGCAATCTGAAAATAACGGTCGTATCCGGATACCATCAGCAGCTGCTTAAACAACTGAGGAGATTGCGGAAGCGCATAGAAACTTCCGGGGTGGATCCTGCTTGGAACCAGATAGTCCCTGGCTCCTTCCGGAGTACTCTTTGTCAGGATCGGTGTCTCGATTTCCAGAAATTCTTCCCCTGCAAGGAACTGTCTTGTGAGATTGGCAATCTTGCTTCTCATAATCAGGTTTTTCTGAATATTGGGCCTTCTCAGATCCAGATAACGGTATTTAAGACGCAGTTCGTCTTTTACTGTAATGTCTGCATCGATGGGGAAAGGTGGTGTCAAAGACTCGGAGAGAATACGAAGATCCAGTACTTTCAGTTCCAGTTCTCCTGTGACAAGAGATTCATTGGTTGCACCGTTTCTTTTTTCTACGGTACCGGTAACTGCGATCACGAACTCGGAGCGGAGTGTTCCTGCCTTGGCAAAGCCTTCTGCCCCGATTGTTTCCTCCTCAAAATATAACTGCATCAGACCGCTGCGGTCACGCAGATCCACAAAGATGAGGCTTCCGAGATTTCTTCTCTTCTGCACCCAGCCCATCAATGTAACTGTGGAGCCCAATTCAACAGATATAACCTCCGTACATCGATGGGTACGTTTTAAACCCTTCATAGATTCCGCCATAATACTATTCCTCCTCTGATTTAATCTATCCCCATATCTCTCAGCATTTTCTCGATTTCCTTTGACTGACTGACTTTCTGGAAAGTCAGAAAAACATGCATATCGAAATACTTCACTTCTTCAATCATGATTGAAAATGCTGTCTCAATGTCAAAAGCCTCACGGTAAGGCCTGTTTGCGATCAAAGCCCCGAAAGCATCACACACCCTTAATATCCTGGCCGCCAGGGGGATGTTCTCTTCTTTCAGATTGTTGGGATACCCTGTTCCGTCCCAGTTTTCATGATGATAAAGGACAGCATCAAGCACATAATCCTCATAGCCTTGCTCTTTGAGGATTGCGTATCCCAGCGCCGGATGCAGACGGATGTAGCGAATCTCGTCGATGCCCATCTGCGCCCCTTTTTCTTCATATACATAAGACCGAAGACGAAGTTTCCCTATGTCATGCACCATACCGGCCACAGCCAGCTTGTGGCATTCTTCTTCAGACAACTGCATCTCCTTGCCCACCAGGTAGGCAAGGTTACTCACAACCATACCATGTGTGATAGCTTCGCCCAATGAATCCTGTATGGGAGTCTCCGTGTCATGAATTCCATAATTTATTGCCATATTTTATCACCAAAAGCTTTCCTTTGGATCATCTCCTCAATTCTTTGAATATAATGATCGATATTCTTAACATTTTCGGTTCGTTCTATTCTGTTCTCTGCAGGAAAGACGTACTTCGTGGAAGCGCCTGCCCCGCAAGCGATGATATCCTGCTTCTCTTCCATGATCAGAATATTATAAAGTCCTTCTTTCCCCGGGACACTGTATCCGATGTTTTCAAAGTTCCCAGGGATATTCTTCTGCCGGTACATATAATAAGGTTCCATTCCCATATCCGTGCAGACCCGGTCCACCAGGCGCAGCATCTCATTGGTTGTCCCTTTTACCAGAGAATGATACTTCTCCATCTCAATATTGAGATTGGCAGCGCGCTTGATTGCCAGAGAATGCACCGTGAGATTGTCCGGCTTCATGTCGAAGATTTCCTTAAGAGTACTGCGGATATGACTGATATCCTCACCGGGCAGCCCGGTGATTATGTCCATATTGATCACATCGAATCCTGTTTTTCGAGCCAGGGCAAAGGCTTCTCTGGTCTGCTCTACCGTGTGATTTCTGCCGATGAGATCCAGAGTCTCCTGATGCATGGTCTGGGGATTAATGCTTACCCTTCCCACGCCTGCTTCTTTCAGTATCCGGAATTTTTCTTCTGTGATACTGTCCGGTCTCCCTGCTTCCACTGTGAATTCACGTACAGACTCCACAGGGAACAACTGGTGAACCTTATCCATCAGACTATACAGAGACCTCTCATCCAGTGCGGTGGGAGTGCCCCCTCCCACGTAGATGGAGGTGAGGGGTTTTTCTCTATATGCTTCCGCCACATATGCCAGCTCTTTATAAAGGGCCTCCAGATATGCATCCATGCGGTCCCGGAATCTGGACACAGGAAATGAAGTGAAGGAACAATACAGACAGGTTGTAGGACAGAAAGGGATTCCAATGTAGAGGCTGTATTCCTTCTCATAAGGATAATCAGCCATGATTGCTCTCTCTTTCTCTGCAACCCGGCGGCAGAGAGATGCCTTCTGAATGTCTGTCAGATAGGTATCTACAAAACGTTTTTCCAGAACATCCGGATCCTTCTCCTCCTCCAGCCAGCTCATCATGATCTTGGTGGGCCGGATTCCGGTAAGCATCCCCCAGGGCAGTACTTTCCCTGTGTACTCGGAAAACAGCCGGTAAAGGAATCTGGATACGTCATTGCGGCAATGTTCATGATCCAGATAATCGCAGTCCACACTGCTTTTTGTGCTTTTACCCTCCCGGGAGCGCACCTCACCGTCGATATGTTTATCCGAATAGGAAATATGCAGAAGCAGATCCGAAGGTTCCGGAAGAGTCTCCTTCATGGTCTCGTACCACTGTTGTTCGGTTATCTCTTTTATTTTTGAGCGCTCGAAAAATGTAAGGGCAATTGCCCTTACATCATAATCGTATTCTCTGCTGTTTTGTAATAAATAGATCATCTTATCTTCTTACATAAGGATTGGTCTTTCTTTCCTGGCCGATGGTTGTTGCCGGGCCATGTCCTGGAAAGACAGTCGTCTCATCGGGAAGTTTCATCAGGATATTATTCACTGAATTCATCAGCTGATCCCAATCTCCGGTGGGCAGGTCGCTTCTTCCTACACTGCCCTGGAAAAGAGTATCTCCGCTGAACAGAATGCCCTGATCCTTAAAATAATAGCAACAGCTTCCCAAGGTATGTCCCGGAGTGTATAAGCACTGACATTTATGCATTCCTTTTGTAACTTCAAAGATCTGTTTGTCATTGAGCATCATATTGGCATGGGTGGTGTAGCCCTCCCCAAAGTCTGTACTGATGTTATATTGTTTCACCATGAGGACTTCCTGTTCCGGTTTTGCGGCAAACACATGTAATTTCCATGGATCATACTTCTCCCGCAGGCCGGCAAGACCGCCGATATGATCGTGGTGTCCGTGTGTCAGCATAACTCCATCCAGTGTAAGCCCGTTATCTTCCAGATACTGGATCAGCAGATCCGCATTTCCGGCCGGATCAATGATCATTGCATCCTTGGTATCCTCATCCACCAGGATGTAGGTATTGGTTGCGATCGGTCCCAGCTGGGCACATAAAACCTGTAATTCAGACATATTTTTTCCTTTCCGAACATCAGCCCGATGTTCTCTCTATATCTACGATCCCTTCGATACTGTGAAGCTTGTTCATAATCGTGTCAAGTTCCTCTCTGCCTGAAGTCTCAAATGACAGATAGATGCTTGCCAGCCCCTGTTTGGAAACCCTGGTCCCCAGTGAATTGATATCCAGCTTCATCTCCATAAATATCTTCGTGATATCCAGAAGGATACCCCTCCTGTTATGGACGTAGAGACAGAGTTCTGTCAGATAGCGCTCCCCGTTCATCTTGATGGCATCGGGAGCCCATTCCGCTTCAATCAGGCGTGACCTCTCACCCTGAGGCATGCTGAGGACATTGGAGCAGTCTGTCCTGTGGATGGAGATTCCTCTCCCTCGTGTGATAAACCCGATGATCTCATCTCCGGGTACCGGACTGCAGCATTTCGAGAAACGTACTGAGACGTCGTCGACCCCTTTCACCGTAATTCCGGAGTGAGCCGAATTCTTAGAATGCTTATGAGTAAACTGCTGGTTTCCGATTTCATCAATGATATCCTCATCGGTTTTGGAGGCCTGATGATCTTTCTGGTATTCCTCCACCAGCTTGTTCACTACCTGCCCTTCTTTTAATCCGCCGTGGCCTATGGCGGCCAGAACGGCATCCCAGGTCTTTAAACCATATTTTCTGATGCAGCTGTTCTGGTATTCCGGTTTCATGTATAATGGGAGATTCAGCCCTTTTGATTTGGCATATTTCTCCATCAGGTCACGACCCCGGGTTATATTTTCTTCTTTATATTCATTTTTAAACCATTGGTTGATCTTGTTCTTAGCCTGAGAACTCTGCACGAAGGACAGCCAGTCACGGCTTGGTCCCTTGGAATTCTGGGAGGTGATGATCTCCACCCTGTCACCGGTCTGGAGCCGGTATTCAATGGGTACCTGGACCCCGTTCACTCTTGCTCCTACCATCTTATTGCCAACAGCGCTGTGGATAAGATAGGCAAAATCTACCGTTGTGGAACCCATAGGCAGGGTTTTCACATCCCCCTGGGGGGTAAAGCAGTAGACTTTCTCCGTAAAAAGGTTCAGGTCCGTCTTGATCAGGTCGAGGAATTCTCTGTTGTCAGACATGTCCTGCTGCCACTCGAGAATCTGTCTCAACCAGGATAATTTTTCTTCTTCTTTATTGATATCTCCGCCGCCTTCTTTGTATTTCCAATGGGCAGCGATACCGTATTCAGCGGTGCGGTGCATCTCAAAGGTGCGGATCTGAATCTCAAAAGGAATACCCCGGGAACCGATCAGTGTAGTATGCAGGGACTGATACATGTTCTCCTTAGGCATGGCGATGTAATCTTTGAAGCGCCCCGGGATTGGTGTATATAGCTCATGGATTACTCCCAGGGCTGCATAACAGTCCTTGACGCTGTCCACCATGATCCGGATGGCAAAGATATCATAGATTTCATCGATGGTCTTATTCTGGTTCAGCATCTTTTTGTAAATACTGAAAAAATGCTTCACACGGCCTGAGAGTTCGGCTTTGATTCCGGCCTTCTCGATGTGGTCTCCGACCTCCCGGATGATGGATTGGATAAATGCCTGGCGCTGCTCCTTATCCTGAGTAAGCTTCTGATCTATATCATCATATACTTCCGGTCTAAGGAACTTTAATCCCAGATCATCCAGTTCCACCTTGATCTTGGAGATACCCAGCCTGTCCGCGATGGGAGCATAGATATCCATAGTCTCCCTGGCCTTCTCCTTCTGTTTCTCGGGCTTCATGTACTGTAGGGTCCGCATGTTGTGAAGCCGGTCCGCCAGCTTGATGATAATTACACGGATATCTTTAGCCATAGCCAGGAACATCTTGCGCAGATTTTCCGCCTGGATATCCATCTTATCTTCAGAGTAGGATAACTGACCCAGTTTGGTGACGCCATCAATCAGAAGGGCAACCTCATCGTTAAACTGTTCAGAGATATCTTTGAGAGTAATCGGTGTATCCTCCACCACATCGTGGAGCAGACCCGCGATGATGGTCTCCTTATCCAGCTCCAGTTCCGCAAGGATGATGGCCACGCAGACCGGGTGGATCAGATAGGGCTCTCCGGACTTTCTCTTCTGGTCTTTATGAGCTTCCCTGGCCAGCTGATACGCCCTTTCAATCATGGTAAAATCCGTGGAAGGATGGTATTCACGAATGGTATCAAACAGTCTTTGATGTAGAACCTCCACATCCGTAAAATCTTCCGGCTTACTGATTTCTTTCTCTGTTCGTTTTTTTCTGGTAATTACCTCATCCATTCCAATCACCACACTTCCATGTTTCTAATAAAATGTCCCGCCTGCGAGACAAATAATTCAGAACCTTGTCACCTTCGGAATCGTCCCCGGGACAGGTTCTGAATTAATCAAGCAAATTTAATAAAGATTTTACACCAAAATCAGATAATACGCAAGAGCGTTCCCCTTAAGACATGCCGTCTCCTGCCTATTTATCAGCTATTAATGGTTACTTTTCTTCGATTCACAATAAACGCAGCGATAGATCCGGTTCTCACGGTCCGTCAGTTTGAAAATGTGATCGATATCTCTTTCTTCAGAAGTAATACATCTGGGGTTCTTGCAGCGGATGATATTCACTATCTTCTCCGGCAGCTCCACATGTCTTTTCTCCACGATCTCATAGTCTTTGATATAGCAGACTGTGATGTCAGGATCCACGTAGCCCAACACATCCAGATTGATATCGAAATTATCGGCAATCTTCAGGATATCCTTCTTGCCCATCTTGTTGCTCGGTACATTTTTGATGATGGCAACACTGCAATCCAGCTGGTCCAGTCCCAGATACCGGTAGATATCCATACTTTTTCCTGCCTTGATGTGATCTAACACAATACCGTCTTTAATACTGTCAATCTTCATCTACATTCACCCCCAACATAGTCATGATCAAAGCCATTCTTATAAATTTACCATAACGCACCTGTTTGAAATAACATGCTCTTGGATCATCA
>CAMNGO010000092.1 GCA_946538445.1 uncultured Lachnospiraceae bacterium | reverse complement strand
GGCTATTACTTTCTTATACTTACTCCTTTTCACAACCTCTGGATGCTGCGAATCCCCTTCCCAGGCTTCGGGTGTGGCGGAACCTGCCGGGTTTATTTCTTCTGTGGAGTATGTCTGGAAACAATCTATGAATGAGAGTCGTCCTATGCCCCCGGTGGCCGACTGTTTGCGCAGTTTGCGTTAATGAGGTTTGCGCTAGCTTCCGCCACCGAGCACATGTTTGAGCGGAGCGAGTTTGGGCGAATGGCGGATTATAAGCGCGCGAACCGAGATAGCAAACGCAACCTGTCGGGCACCGAGGGCATAGGACGACTCTCACTTAAAATAAAAAACCAGGTTTCCACAAACATGGAAACCTGGCAGGTTGGGATGGGTTGTTTCATACGACAACTCATTTTTTATTATTTGCTTTTGCCCGAAGCTTATTCATGAATCCCTTTTTCTCTTCTTTTTCAACCGGGGCATGGCGGAAGTTGTTGATACTTGTGATGTATATTCCGCTTACCATGGCGTGAACAGAAGCATTTACAGGAATCTCATCATAGACATCCTCGTCCGCGATGAGGCTCATGATCTTGGGTCCCACCTTGGCCTTCACTACAGGAACCTTGGCGCGTCTTGCACGCTTGGGAGCCTGGTCGATGACCATCTGGGGGAGACCGGAATCCTTCAACGGCAGCCTCTTCTTGTCGATAATCAGCATGGTGACCTTCTGTGCTGAAGAGATCAGCTTCTGTTTCTGTTCTTCCTGCTCCGTCTGCATCTTGGAGCCCTTGCGGTAAAGGAAGAAGATGATGACACCGCCCACGGCAAGAATAATTAAGGTTATAATCCAAGGATTCATAAACTGTCCTCCTGTCTATATTGATAATCAGTCTTTTAACCTTTCAAATGGAACACTATGTGACATTGTATCATTTTATTGTCAAGTTGAAAAGCATAAATTAAAAAATTTTAATTTTTAGACAGTTCCTCGCTGATTGCATCCTGTATGGTCTGTCGTACTTCTTCTACCGCCAGTTTTTGTTCCTGGCGGGGACGCTCATGGATGCGGACCGGTTCTCCGAAGCTGATGGTAACCTTGGCCGGTTTGATGGAAAGTCCCCGATTCTCTTCAAGGATGGAAGAGGTTCCCGTGATGGCGATCGGAACCACCGGTACTTTGGCCTTTTGAGCCATCTTCAGGCTGGCCGGTTTAAACTCTCCCAGCTGACCTTCTTTGCATCGGGTTCCCTCCGGGAAGATGGCCATATTATAACCCTCTTTCAGGTAGTCGGCTCCCTTGAGGATACTCTTGAGACCTTCCTTTGCATTGCTCCGGTCCAGGAATATGCAGCGGATCAGCTCCATCCAGGAACTGAGTCCCGGGATCTTCTTCAGGGAATCCTTGGCTATGAAGCCGGCCCTCTTGTCTTCCGGAAGGACTTTCTCCAGGACGATGATGTCAAGAAAACTGAGATGATTGCTGGCATAGAGACAGGTTTCCTCCGGGATATTCTCGAGACCCTTCACAGTCAGTGTGCTGCCGGTAAGATCAAAAACATGATTCACCGGCCCCGTCAGATAGCTGTGGGCCAGGCGGAATGACTCCTGGGGGTCGGTCTCGGCCAGTTTGCGCAGTTTCTTTCTGGTGGGCACAGTCTTAAGGAAGAAGCCAGCCAGATAGCATACAATGTGTAATGTACGTGTATTCATGAGATTACCTCCCAAACAGCTTGGTTATACTCTCCAGGTATTCTGCCACCCAATCCGTGAAGAGCTCTTTTCTTGCACGGTAAACCCAGTTGCCGTCAGCGACGCCCGGCACATTCATACGGCAGTCACTGCCCTGACCGAAGACGTCCTGGATCGGCACGATGGCGATTCTTGCCGGGGACCCGAAACAGGTGCGGATGAAGTCCCAATGGATGGCAGAAGCATCCGTGTTCATATAACGGCGAACTTTATCTTTCGCCTTCTCCGAAGCTTTCTCATACCAGCCCACGCTGGTGTCATTGTCATGAGTTCCCGTGTAGCATACACAGTTTGCCGGCTGATTGTAAGGAAGATAAGCGCTGTCCTCATCCTCGAAGGCAAACTGGAGGATCTTCATACCCGGCAGGTCAAAGCGGTCACGGAGTTCCCTGACTTCCTCGGTAATGACACCCAGATCTTCGGCGATGATGGGAAGATCTTTTCCGAAAGTAGCCTGGACCGTCTCAAAGAAGGCATCCCCGGGTCCCGGAACCCATTTTCCATCCACGGCGGTTTTGGCGTCCGCCGGAATCTCCCAATAGCTTTCCAACCCGCGGAAATGATCAATGCGGACGATATCGCTTAAGGTGAGCTGAGCTTTGATTCGTTTCATCCACCAGGAGAACCCTGTCTTCTGATGATATTTCCAGTCATAGATAGGGTTGCCCCACAGCTGACCGGTAGCGCTGAAATAATCCGGCGGAACCCCCGCAACTACTTTGGGGAAGCCGTCCTTGTCCAGCTTGAACATCTGTGGTTCCGCCCAGACATCGGCACTGTCCGGGGAGACGAAGATAGGGATATCCCCGATGAGGTATATTCCCTGGTCATTGGCATATTCTTTCAGGGCGAGCCACTGCTTGAAGAATACCCACTGAAGGAACTTCTCATATCGGATCTCGTCTTCCAGTTCCCTTGCGATCACAGTCTTCTGGGTTTTTGTGGGTTTCCGGTATTTCTTCTCCCACTCCAGCCAGCGGATTCCTTTCTTGGATGCCTTGATGGCCATGAACATGGCATAATCGTCAAGCCACTCTGTCTCTTTACAAAATGTATCAAATAATTCGATCAGTTCACTGTTCTCCGGAAGATGACAAAAGGCGGCATATGCCTTCTTGAACAGTCCCTTTTTATATTCGCCCACCTGGGCAAAATCCACCTTTTCCACGGGGAATTCCGGCACCCCGGCCAGGTCTTTCTCCGTGAGGAGCCCGTCTTTTTTCAGGAGATCCGGGCTGATTAGCAGAGGCTGTCCGGCAAAGGAAGAAAAACACTGGTAAGGGCAGTTAAACTGGCCGGTGGGTCCCAGAGGGAGTGTCTGCCAGAGATGCTGTCCCGAGCGTTTCAGAAAGTCCACAAATGCGTAGCTCTCCGGGCCAAGATCACCGATCCCGTAAGGTCCCGGAAGGGAAGTGGGATGCATGAGGATTCCGGAAAGCCGCTTGTTCCATAAAGTCTTCGTTGTTTTTTTCATAATGCCTCCAATTTGGAATGATTCATTTTATGTATGATATACGATTCCCATTTCTTCAATATGACATCATACTCCAGTAGTATATCAATTTTAATGCCGTGTGTCAAAACCGTATATTTTCTCTTTAAAATTGAGAAAAAAGGTGATATAATAAGCAGACTATGGATTGGGAAGGCTGCTGTCCTGGACCCATAGTCAGATAGGAAAAATAATACATTTTTGGAGATGTTATATGATGAGAGAAAAGAGGTTATCAAGAGGGACTTCGTTCAGCCTCTGGCTGCCGATCCTTATGATAGGGTTTCTTCTGATTCTCGCCCTGCTCCTGCTGGAGAGATGGCCCAAACTGGCCTATGGCACGTGTGCCGCAGGTGCGGTTTACCTGGTGCTTTCCATCGTGTACTACGAATATCTGACCCGTCTTGTGAATAACGAGCTTTATGAAGCCGGTTTCCAGCAGAGTCAGCTCTATAAGAGTATGCTGAAGGAACTCCCGGTACCCTACGTGCTGACTACAGCCGCCGGAGCCATCGTCTGGTACAACGACCTGTTTGAGCAGATGTGCGAGGGGAGAGTCAACAAGAGAAATATCGACCAGATTTTTCCGATTCTTCACAAGAAGAATTTTGCACAGCCGGAGCTGGAGAAGGTTCTGGAACTGAAACACAGAGACAAAGATTACAAGGTCCAGTGCCAGTGCGTTAAGGCCATCGAGACCGATGCGGATGTGGAGGAGCTGGAAGAGAAAACAGTGGATGAATATCTGCAGGTGTTCTATTTTTACGATGTCACCGAGCTGACGGAATACAAGGGTATGGCCGAGAAGAAGCGTCTGGTGACAGGTCTTATGTACATCGATAACTACGAGGAAGTCCTGGAGAATATGGAGGACGTAAGACAGTCCCTCCTCCTTGCCCTGGTGGAGCGTAAGGTCGTGCGCTATATGCAGACCATGGACGCCATCGTCAAGAGATTTGAGAAGGATAAGTTCATTTTCCTCTTCCAGGAGAAGAACCTGGATCAGATGCTGGAGGATAAATTCTCCATCCTGGATGAGGTCCGCAGTATCAATGCAGGAAATGAGATGTCCCTGACCTTAAGTATCGGTGTGGGTATGAATGCCCCCACCTATATCGGCACCTACGAGAGTGCCCGGATCGCCATGGACATGGCATTGGGCCGCGGCGGAGATCAGGCCGTGGTGAAGAACGGGAATTCCATCACCTATTACGGTGGCAAGACCCAGAAGGTTGAGAAGAGCACCCGGGTGAAAGCCAGGGTCAAAGCCCATGCCCTCCGGGAGATGATCCTGACCAATGACACCATCCTGATCATGGGACATAAGAATCCCGATGCAGACTGTATCGGCGCAGCCATCGGTGTCTACCGGATGGCCAAGACATTTGGAAAGAAGGCTTATCTGGTCATCGATAAGAACTGCCCTGCCATCGAGCCGATCGTCAGCCTGCTGGAGCCGGAGGACGATGAGAAATTATTCCTGACCAATGAGGAAGTACTGAGCCGGAAAGATCCCCGGACCATGCTGGTTGTGGTGGATGTGAATGTACCCGGCATGACAGAATGTCCGGGACTTCTCAAGACCGTGAGGAACATCGTGGTATTTGACCACCACCGCCAGTCCAGTGAGACCATCAAGAATGCGGTATTATCCTACGTGGAGCCTTATGCTTCCTCCACCTGTGAGATGATCGCCGAGATTCTTCAGTATATTTCCGATAAATCCAAACTGAAACCTGTGGAGGCAGATGCCATGTACTCCGGTATCCTGGTGGATACGGATAATTTCGTGATCAAAGCAGGCGTCAGAACATTTGAAGCTGCCGCATACCTGCGGAGAATGGGTGCCGATGTTACCCGCGTCCGCAAGATGTTCCGCGAGGACAAGACCAGCTACATGCTCCGGGTGAAGGTGATCCGTGAGGCAGAGATCTTCCGGGATGAATTCGCCATATCCGAATTCCACCCCACCGACTACGCCGGTGCCACGGTAGTGGGAGCCAGGGCAGCCAATGAATTGCTGAATATCCAGGGGATCCGGGGCAGTTTTGTCCTGACCAGGTTCCCGGATTACATTTATATCAGTGCCCGCTCCATCGATGACCTGAATGTTCAGGTGATCATGGAGAAGATGGGCGGAGGCGGACACCTGACCATGGCTGCCGCCCAGGTCAAAGATATGACCATGGAAGAAACGAAACAGAAACTGAAGGATATCCTTACCCAACAGCTGGATCTGTGATTCGGCTGAGAGTGCAGGACATCCAAATCAGAGCAAAGGAGACCGACTATTATGAAAGTTATATTATTACAGGATGTGAAAGCCCTCGGGAAAAAAGGAGATCTGGTGGATGTCAGCGACGGTTACGCCAGAAATATGCTCCTGAAAAAGAAACTCGGGGTGGAAGCAACCAATAAGAATATCAATGATCTCAAGCTTCAGAAGGCGCATCAGGATAAGGTGGCGGCTGAAGAGCTTCAGGCAGCGAAAGACCTGGCAGAGGAGATTTCCAAAAAGAGTATCTCCATGCAGATGAAAGTGGGGAAGAACGGGAAAGCCTTCGGAACCATCTCCACCAAGGAGATGGCAGCGGCAGTGAAGGACCAGCTGGGTTACGATCTGGACAAGAAGAAATTCTCCGTGGAACCCATCAAAGCCCTCGGAACTTACACCGCCAAGATCAAGCTCCACCAGAAGGTGACAGCAGAGCTTACCGTACATGTGACAGAACAGAAATAAGCAGGAGTACCAGGATATGCCCACGGTAGATGAGAATTTTATAAAAAGGATACAACCCCATAGCGAAGAGGCGGAGAAGTCCGTCCTCGGTTCCATGCTCATGGACAGGGACGCCATCGTAGAGGCAGAAGATATCCTGGTCAAAGAGGACTTCTACCAGAGGCAGTACGGGATCTTATTTGAAGCCATGATCGAGCTGTACCGGGAAGGCAAGGCGGTAGACCTGATCACCCTCCAGGATAAACTGAAGGAGAAGGACCTGCCGGAAGCCTTCGGCGGCCTGGATTTCTTCCGGGACCTGGTGGATATGGTGGCCACTTCCGCCAACATCCGGGAGTACGCCCAGATCGTCCATGATAAAGCAACCCTCAGAGCCCTGATCAAACTGACCGAAGGAATCGGAAATGATTGCTACCTGGGGAAGGAAGAGACTTCCACCATCATGGAGAAGACGGAGCGGGAGGTGTTCTCCCTGCTTCAGAACCGGAACCGGATGTCCGATTTCGTCCCGATCCAGCAGGTAGTGCTGAACACCCTTACCGCCATAGAAGAAGCCGCCAAGACCAAGGGCCGTGTGACGGGTATCGCCACCGGATTCCGGGAACTTGACTATAAACTCACAGGCCTTCATCCTTCGGAACTGATCCTTGTGGCGGCCAGACCCGCCATGGGAAAGACAGCCTTCGCCCTCAATATTGCCCAGTATGCGGCTTTCCGGGAGAATAGAAAGGTTGCCATCTTCAGTCTGGAGATGTCCAAGGAACAGCTGGTGACCCGACTGATCGCCTCGGAGGCCATGGTGGATTCCCAGATGATCCGGACCGGAGAACTCAGGGACAGTGATTGGGAGAAACTCCTGGAAGGGGCCTCCCTCATCGGCAATTCCAATCTTATCATCGACGATACGGTATCCAGCCTGGCGGAGATCCGCTCCAAGTGCCGCAAATACCGGCAGACCTACGGGATCGAGCTGATCGTGATTGATTACCTGCAGCTGATGAGCGGAAGCAGCGGCCGCAGAAGTGAATCCAGGCAGCAGGAGATCTCGGAGATCTCCAGGGGACTTAAAGTCCTGGCCAAGGAATTACAGGTTCCCATCATTGCCCTGTCCCAGTTATCCCGTGCCGTGGAGGCCAGACAGGACCACAAGCCAATGCTTTCAGACCTTCGTGAGTCCGGAGCCATCGAGCAGGATGCGGACGTGGTTATGTTCTTATACAGAGATGAGTACTATAATCCGGATTCGGAAAAGAAAAACCTGGCGGAAGTCATCGTAGCCAAGCAGAGAAATGGCTCCACAGGAACCATCGAGCTGGTATGGCTGGGCCAGTACACCAAGTTCGCGAATAAAGAGACGGGACGTTAGAAAAGAAAAAAGCGGTGCTTTCTTGGAAAAGCACCGCTTTCATTCTTTATAGATCTGATGAATACTTCTTACAGAAGATCAACCCTGCTCAATAGCACCAGTCGGGCAAACGCCTGCACATGCGCCACAGTCGAGACATGCGTCTGCATCGATATTATACTGGCCGTCGCCTTCGCTGATAGCGCCAACAGGACACTCGCCTTCGCAAGTACCACACATGATACAAGCATCAGTAATTACATATGCCATAATATAGTCCTCCTTTTTATATTTAGAAATATGTTGTATTATTATAATATACTCATTTACGCGGAAAAAGCAAGTTTATTTTTTGGTACAATCCAAAGGGTTTATCCAAAGAAAAGAAGCGCTTTGCCAAGACATGGAATATATGGTATGATAAAGGCCTTACGGGGTCATCAGATTTGATTGAGACTCCCACCTCTACAGGGGTGAGATTATTCACTTACATTCGGATAAATATCCTTGGTTGAAATACAGAAAGGAATCATCATGGAACGAAAAGTCATATATCGTGACAGGATCGACCATAA
>CAMNGO010000091.1 GCA_946538445.1 uncultured Lachnospiraceae bacterium | reverse complement strand
CGAAGGCATGAAGATCGATCTGGGAGATATCTGCTTCCGGGTGATCGAGACACCGGGGCATACTAAGTGCTGCATCTCTTTTTATGATGAGATCAACCAGATTCTTTTTGCCTCGGAATCAACCGGTATCACTAATGTGACAGATCCCTACAGTGTGGAACCTACTTATGTTTCCAGTTATGTACAGTCTCTTGGTTCTGTGGAGAAACTGAAACCCTTCCCGGTGAAAATGATTCTGCAGTCCCATCGCGTTATGGGAACTCTGATAGAACCGGAGCACTATTTTGACAGAGTTGAGTCTTACTATCATCTGACCTGTGATATTATTTTAAGCCTGTATAAAAATGGGGTGGATCAGGATCAGTTATTGAAGATCTATTCGGATATCTTTGCCCACCGTGCAGAGGGGCAGCCTTATTTTGCCTTTATGGTGAATGCCAAGGCAGCCATCAAGACTGTAATCCGTGAATATGAGGAAGGCCTGATCAAATAAATTGTGATCAAGCTTACTTTCGGGAGATTAGAAAATATGGAAAAATTGAATCGTAAAGAACTGAAGTCCAAGGCCAAGCAGGTGGTTCGGTCCCATTACTGGGTTTTGATGATCGTTTGTCTCACTGCTGCCGTAATAGGGTCATCCTTCTCCGGCTCCCTGGAGTTTCTGAAACTTACCAAGGACGATACCAACCGGGAAACGATTTCCGAAACAGCTGAAAAATCCGGACAGGATACTCCAAAGGGTGACATAAAAAGCGGATTTGGCTATGGGGAGATCGTCAATTCCATCATGGAAAACAATCTCGCCCAGTACCAGGAGAATACCAAGAAGTCCTTGTCTGCCCAGGAGGCAAAAAGGCAGGAGAGTATCGGTTCCTTAAAGATCGGCCGAAGCAGGGGATTTTTGGCTTTAATCATAAACCATGTGCAGAGTGGATCACTCTACATAATGATTATTGTTACCCTGCAGTCCTTATTCCAATCAAAGGAATTGGGAAGCATTTTCTTTATTATCCTGTCCTTCCTGCTTATCGCGGCGGTGTATGTTTTGTTTATCAGTACCTTCCAGGTAGTATATTCCAGGATATTCCTGGAGGCAAGAACCTATGAGAAGGTACCCTACCGTAAATTCCTGTATCTGATTCGGACCAGATCTTTGTTCCGGGTTGCAAGGGTTACTCTGGTGGCCACGATTTATCTTTTTTTCTGGTCGTTAACCATCGTCGGAGGAGTCATTAAAACATTAGCTTATGCCATGGTTCCTTATATTCTTGCCGAGAATCCGAAGCTGAATTCAAAGCAGGCCATAACCCTCTCCAGAAGAATGATGAAGGGACATAAATGGGAATACTTTGTATTGGATCTCAGTTTTATCTTATGGTATCTGCTAAGTGTAATCACTTTTGGGCTTGTCCGTCTGTTCTGGCTAAATTCATATTGGACAGCAACCATGACGGAATACTATGCCAGACTTCGCCAGGACTATATCAATGAGAAGAAGGAAGGCTATGAGTTTTTCAATGACGTTTATCTCTATGAACATGCCCCAAAAGAATCTTTGAATGAGGCTTATGCTGATGTTTTTGCTTTGAAGAATGAACCAAGATTTGAATATGTTCAGAAAACCCCCATTCTTCGTTTCATCCAGAATGTTTTTGGCGTGGTTTTATACTACGATGAGAATGAAATCAAGAGGAGGGAGCAGGAGGTGAAGGATGCCAACCTGCATAACCTGGAAGATGTAATAGAAGGAAAGGTTTATCCGGGACGCCTGTCTGCCATAGAGAAGAATGAAAAGATGAAGAATCTGGAGGACCTGAGATATCTACGGTGCTATTCCCTTCTGTCCGTGACCGTGATCTTCTTTATGTTTTGTATCATCGGATGGCTTTGGGAGGTAAGCCTTCATCTCATCACTGACGGTACCTTTGTCAACCGTGGCGTCCTGCATGGACCATGGCTTCCGATTTATGGTACAGGAGGAACCATGATTCTCCTGTTGCTCTATCGTTTCAGGGAAAAACCATGGCTGGAGTTTCTTATGGCAGTCATCCTGGCAGGTGCTGTGGAGTACCTCACATCCTGGCAGCTTGAGGTGATGCATGGAGGTACTCAGTGGTGGAATTATGACAATTATTATTTAAACATAAACGGCAGAGTCTGTGCGGAAGGACTCCTGGTCTTTGGTCTGGGAGGTGCTGCTGTAGTTTATTTCCTGGCCCCCATGATTGACAATCTGGTGAGCAGAATTCCGGGAAAGGTGCTGGCTCCAATCTGCATATGTCTGCTGGCAATTTATTCGGTAGATATGGTATATTCTCACTTCCATCCAAACAGCGGGAAAGGTATCACCGATTATCAGTCCGAGATGCAGACTCCGGAGGACTCTCCCGGAGACAATCTTTCCTACGCCTCATGGCTGACGGAATATCTGTAGAACGTATCTGCAAAAGTGCATTGGAGATAAGAATAAGAAAAGGAAGACAGATCTTTGTTGATCAGTCTTCCTTTTTTATGGTATAGATTGTTTTTTCTCTTATAACATCCTAAGTACGCCAGGCACCTGACCGGCAAGCGCTTCGATAAAGCGCTCTCCATCCTTCGGGTCCCCCACGATATCTCCATAATGTGTAGGAATGGCAACCTCCGGCTGAATCTTGATGGCCAGTTTCGCGGCTTCTTCTGCGGTCATTGTGTAAGTTCCTCCGACCGGTAGCAGCGCCACGTCACATTGAACCTGCATGACGTCGGCATTGATATCCGTGTCTCCGGCCACATAATAACGGGTTCCGTTCATTGTTACGATATAGCCGACCCATTGATTCTTTTGAGGGTGAAATGCTTTGCCCACATTGTAGGCCGGGACGGCTTCGATTTTGACATCATTGATCTCCAGGGAATCTCCCGGCATCACCATCTCAATATAATCATCCTCGATACCGCTGCTTAACAGACATGCCTCCATAGAGCACGGGCACACAAGCACAGTGGTTTTATTTTTTACTTTGGCGATATCTTCCGGTGAATAATGATCGTAATGATTATGTGTCACAAATATGATATCCGCATCATGGTATTCTTCTGTCACATGATAGGGATCAAAATAGACCGTCATCCCATTTGTGATTCGAATACTACTGTGTACAAGCACCTGAACCTCTTCGTACATATCTTATCCTCCCATCCTGATCAATTGAATTATCCTCTGTGAGAAACGACGGAAACCTATGGCCGTCAGCGGTATCTGCTAATAAAAGAATAGCATATTTTCAAGGAGAATGAAACAATCATATTGATATATGACCTTTGTTCTATCCCCTTTTGCACTACTTTTTATGCTTCTTCCGCAAATATGCCGGTAAGATTAAAATTATGCTTCATAGGCCCTCTTCCGGCCCCCAGATCCAACATGGCTTCCAAGGCCTGAGAAAGATAGTCTTTGGCGATTTTAACTGCACTGTCCAGGTCGAATCCTTTTGCCAGATTGGCAGCGATGGCGCTGGAGAGGGTACAGCCGGTCCCATGGGTATTGGAATTGTCAATCCTCCTTCCCCGGAACCAACGATAGTTTCCGTCGTGGAAGAGCAGATCGTTGGCGTCATTGATCTGATGACCACCTTTACATAGGACGGCACATTGATATTGACGGCTGAGCTTTCCTGCGGCTTCTATCATATCTTCCGGGGTCCTGACAGACATATCGGTAAGGATCTCTGTCTCCGGTATATTTGGGGTCAGGAGAGTTGCCAGAGGAAACAGTTCCTGTTTTAATGTATCAATCGAATCGTCGGTGATCAGTCTGGCTCCGCTGGTCGCTACCATCACCGGATCCACCACGATATTTTCTGCCTGATATTCTCTGAGTTTTAAAGCAATCATTTCTATAAGTTTTTTTGAAGAGACCATGCCGATTTTTACTGCATCCGGACGTATGTCGGTAAAGACGGCGTCCAATTGCTGGCCCAGGAACTCAGGGGTCACTTCACTGATGGCTGTCACTCCTCTGGTGTTTTGTGCAGTGAGGGCAGTGATGGCACTCATGGCATACACCCCGTTCATGGTCATGGTCTTGATGTCCGCCTGTATGCCGGCGCCTCCGCTTGAATCACTTCCGGCGATTGTCAATGCTGTTTTCATGGAAAGTCATATGCTCCTTTCGTTATCTCTTATGGTATCATCCGCAATTGCAATGATCTGATCCCATTCCTTTTCACTGCTGCTGTCATATACGGCCACAGTGTAAAATCCGGCTTTTTTTGCAGTCAGAATTGCGTGCAATACATCCTCATAGACCGCAGTTTCTTTTATCGCAGTACCCATAAAGCTGGCGGCGGTCTCATAGATGAGGGGTTCTTTTTTGTTGGTGTGGAGTTCCGTGGCTGTATAGACAGCCTGGAACCAATCCATCACCCCGAGTCTGGTGAAGGCATCCATTACCAGATGCCTGTCGCCGGTAGTTGCCAGGACCATGGGAATCCCCGCATCATGATATCCTTTCAGGATTTCCCTCATACCGGGTTTGAAATCAGCTTCCTGCTGATAGAAATGGGCGATCTGATCCAGGACTCCTCTGCGGATCTCTTCTTCTGTGTAGGGGAGAGAGTAGGTTTCTTTCAGATACCTGGTTCCCTCCTCCAGTGTCATGGAGAAAAGTATACTGCCAAGATCTTTTCCTGGCTCCACATGGATGGACCTCAGATACCTGGCACCCACATCAGACCAGAATGGCATAGTGTCCAGGAGGGTTCCGTCAATGTCAAAGATAACACCCTTTATCATGCTTCCACCATCTTTCTGGTGAGTTCTTTCAACTCACTGGTGGATGTCCGGATGTCTTTTTGAGCGAAGATGGCACTGATGACAGCAATCCCACAGATCCCTGTTCCGGAGAGTGTGGAGACATTTTCCCGGCTGATTCCTCCTATGGCTACCACAGGGATATCTACAGCCTGGCAGATCGCCCGGAGCGTATCATGGTCTACCTCCACGGCATCTGACTTGCTGCCTGTGGGAAATACAGCTCCGACTCCCAGATAATCCGCCCCACGTTCCTGAGCCAGGATTGCCTGTTCCACTGTCTGAGCAGAGACACCGATGATTTTATCGGGTCCCAGCAACTGACGTACATTTCCTGCCTCCATATCACTTTGACCTACATGTACTCCGTCAGCATCCATCTTTAAGGCGACTTCCACCTTATCGTTCACCACGAAGGGCACTTTATACTTTTTGCAGAGATCCTGAAGCAGGACAGCTTCTTTCAGTGTATTGGCATCATCCAGATCTTTCTCCCGCAGCTGTATGAATGTAGCCCCTCCTTCCAGGGCTTCCTCCACCTGTTCATACAGGGTCTGACTGCCAAGCCAGGAACGGTCCGTCACGGCATATAATAACAGGTTTTCTTTAGAACACTTCATATCTGGCTCCTTGGTCTAATGTGTCTCCATCCATATGATAGATGGCGTCAATGATTCGGTTGCGATAAGTAGAATTGCCTTCATCTTTCTGAAGATGGTCATAAGCGATTTCCCCCGCCAGTCCCATGGAGGTTACTGCGGCAGCAGCCGCTTCCAGCTTATGGTCCCGGTTGGCTGTGACATAGGCAGTCATCAGACCGGAGAGCTGACATCCTGTGCCGGTAATTCTGCCCATCTCAGGGCGGCCGTTGCGAATTACATAACAATGGTCTTTGTCAGCTACAAGATCGATGGCACCGGTGATCGCGATAATTGCCCCACTTTTTTTTGCGAATTTTTTAGCAAATGCTACCATTTGTTCCAGACTGTCTTCCGTCACAGCATCCGCAACATCTGCATCGACACCCTTCGTGGTACCGCTTCCGTTTACCAGAGTCTTGATCTCTGAGATATTACCCCGGATGACATCCGGCTTTATCTCTTCCATAATCTTTATAGCTGTCTCAGTGCGAAGTCTGCTGGCGCCGGCCCCCACCGGATCAAGCAGGACGATATGGCCTAATTCTTTTGCCTTCTTTCCTGCGACAAACATTCCTTCTATGGTCCGTTTGTTCAGGGTTCCGATGTTGATGTTTAATCCTCCGCATATGGAAGTGATATCTTCCACATCCTCCGGTTCATCGGACATAATAGGGCTGCCGCCACAGGCCAGCAATATGTTTGCCACGTCGTTTACCGTGACATAATTGGTGATGTTATGAACCAAGGGGCTTTTTTTTCTTACTTCTTCTACATAGATTCCAAGCATACATTTCCTCCTTTGCAACAAAAAAACAGCCATGCCATGGCATAACTGCTTACGAATCTCTTTGAATCCAGGATGATCATTAGCGAATTGTTATGTCCCTACGTTGGCATTATCCAAATCAGGTTATGGGTCTAGAAAAACATCTACTCTCAGCCACCTCTGGTGTAGCTCCCCTTCATATTTATTCGTATAATAATTATAGAGCGAGGCAGGAAAAAAGTCAATATAGGGTATCTCAAAGCGCCGGTTTAATGGTATACTATAAGCAGTGATTGTGAGGCGGTGCGTCAGATGGAGAAAGAAACCTATATTTACTACCATCCCTATGACAGAAGTATTCCTTCGGGCAGACTCACCAGGATAGGATTGGAGCGCTACCTGCAGGAAAGTCATAAAAGGTCAAAAAATGCAGATCCGGATATTCAAAAAAAAGATTCTCATGGAAAGCCTTTTTTTGCAAAGTACGTGGATATCTTTCACAATGTTTCCCACAGTGGAAACTGGTGGGTCTGTGCTTATGGGGAGTCAGAGATAGGGCTGGATCTCCAGAAAAATGGGAGAAAGGACAACAGGAAGCTGGCAAAACGATTCTTCCATCCCCTGGAGTATGAGTGGCTCCTGGGAAAAGAGCCTTCACAGTTCTACAGGATATGGGCTTACAACGAGAGTTATCTCAAATATACCGGGGAAGGACTTGCGAGGGACATGAAATCCTTTTCCGTAATCTCAGATCCGGAAGGCCTGCTGAGCTTAGGAGTCCCCGGAGTATGGCAGAAGGAAATCCCTTTTCCGGAAGATGATTACTGGATGGTTCTGACTTCCGGCAAGCCTCAGAAGGTGATACTTAAAAAATTGTTGCCTGATAATATTAATTTATTATGAAAGTTTAATTATACTAATCAAGGAGGAATGAATATGAAATATGAAATCAAAGGTGGAGAACTTCCTGTAGTAATCTGTCATCTCGAGCAGGAAGAGAAGATGATCACCCAGAGTGGTGGTATGGCCTGGATGAGCCCCAATATGAAGATGGAAACCAGTTCCAACGGAGGCTTAGGTAAAGCTTTAGGAAGGATGTTTTCCGGGGAAGCTTTGTTCCAGAATATCTACACCGCTAAAGGAGGCCCGGGCATGATCAGTTTCGCTGCGACACTTCCGGGCTGCATCAAAGCATTTGAAATCGGTCCGGGAAATGAACTGATCGTACAGAAGAGAGGCTTCCTGGCATCCGAAGCCGGTGTGAATCTCAGCGTTTTCTTTAACAAGAAGATCAGCAGCGGTTTATTTGGCGGGGAAGGTTTCATCATGCAGAAACTTTCCGGAAACGGAACCGCTTTTGTAGAGTTTGACGGTCATGTGGAAGAGTACCAATTGGCAGCAGGACAGAAGATCGTCATTGACACATCCCATCTGGCAGCCATGAGTGCCACCTGTAACATGAGCATCGAAAAAGTACCGGGGGTTAAAAATATGCTCTTCGGTGGAGAAGGTATTTTTAATACAGTAGTGACCGGCCCCGGACGCGTATGGGTACAGACCATGCCGATCAACAATCTGGCAGGAGCCTTAGCCCCGTTTATTGTAACCGGGAAATAAAGACAAGACAGCAAATGAAAAAGTGATTGCCTGATTGTTCAGGAAATCCCTTTCATTCTTTATTTTACTTTACAAGAATTATA
>CAMNGO010000090.1 GCA_946538445.1 uncultured Lachnospiraceae bacterium | reverse complement strand
TCGGCATGACCACTGATCTGATGCAAGACCAGCAGGAAATCATCAAACCCCTGCTCCATCTATTATTCTCTATTATCTTGTATTTTATCCACCTGACAATACTCCAGGATTTTATCATCTTCAATGATGAGAGCGGTCAGTTTTCCGCCATATACACAGCCGGTGTCGATGGCAATGTCCTGGCTGCCGTTGAGCCAAAGCGGTTGATGACTGTTTTCAATATACATGGTTGGGGTATGGCCAAAGATGATAGGTTTCTCGTAGGCTATAGGATTACAGTAAAAATCTTCCCTTGCCCACAGCAGTGTTTCATGGGGCTGAAGTTCCAGAGGTTTTTCCTTATCCACTCCTGCGTGTACATAGATGAAGTGTTCATCCTCATAATATAGGGGTAATTTGTCCATCCATTCTTTATCTTCTTCAAATTCATTTTCATAGCCCTTGTAAGAGAGACGGGTACGTCCGGATCCGTTGAATAGCCAGGATATGCTTTCGTCATTCATGAAGTCAAGGAGCATCTGCTCATGGTTACCTTTTAATGGAATTACCCTGTCCCCATATTTATCCTGAAGGTCTCTGATGTATCTTACGGTCAGCCTGGGATCATCCCCCCTGTCGATATAATCCCCGATAAAGATCAGTTTATCGCACTGAGGGTCGTATTTTCCCTCTTCCACTAACAGACGGATCAATGATTTGACCTCTTTATGGCAGCCATGGATATCTCCAACAACAATTGTCCTCATAGATTTTCCCCCTTATCTAATAGTATTGTAACAGAAGAATAGTATTTTGCTAAGAGTATCTTTTTTATCTGTGTCATGTTAAAATAATCATATGAGTCAGACAGAATAAATGATCTGACAAATGATTTTTCACCACAGGAGAGATACCATGATTAACAGAATCTGCTGTATATTTTTCAGTCCTACAGGAAATACAAAAAAACTTGCCCTTGCCGCAGCAGAGCATGTTGCAAAAATAGAAAGTCTGCCGGTTGATGAGATCGATTTCACCAGGATGGAGAACCGCCTGAAGAGTTACGAATTCGGGCCGGAAGATTTTGTGATCCTTGCGGCCCCGACTTATGCCGGTAAGCTTCCCAACAAGATCCTCCCGGATTTCAAGGAGAAGCTTCGAGGGGATAAAACGCCGGCAGCTGCCATCGTTACTTTCGGCAACCGCAGCTTTGATAATAGTCTTGCGGAAATGGTGCAGGTGCTGAAGGAGGATGGTTTCTGCCCTTTAGCCGGCGCAGCCTTTGTATGTCAGCATGCTTTTACAAAAGTGCTGGCCGGGGGAAGACCGGGGGAAAAAGATCTGAAAGAGGTCAGGGATTTTGCTTTAAAATGTTTCAATCTGGCGAAGGATACCAAATTCCTGGCGAAAGGGGACGGACTCCAGGTGGTGGGAGATGCCGATGCACCTTACTATGTACCTAAGGGGACAGATGGCCAGCCGGCAAAATTCCTTAAAGCCAAACCTCTCACGGACAGGAGCAAATGTACCAACTGCGGTTTATGTGCAGAGCTTTGTCCTATGGATTCCATCAACCCGCAGGACATAGAGGATGTGCATGGAATCTGTATCAAATGCCAGGCCTGTGTGAAAGGTTGCCCGGAAGGGGCCAAATACTTTGATGACAAGGCATTTCTTTCCCATGTGGTCATGCTGGAGCAGAACTTTACCGATAAGAAGGAAAACCGGTTTTTTTACATTATGTGACATATCCAGGACATATCTAAGAATCACGAAAGATGTAAGAACATTTAGAAAATAACAGGGTGGAATAAAGGTAGGAATAAGAACTATGATTTTATTTATAAATGCTTGTGTACGAAAGGATTCCAGGACAAAGAAACTGGCCGACTGCCTGCTGGCAGAACTGGTCGGGCCGGTGGAAGAGGTAAGCCTGGAAGAATGTTCATTTCCCGTTGTGGACGATGCTTTTCTTGACAAGAGGGACCGTCTGATTGCAGAAGGAGATTATACCGATCCCATGTTTGAACAGGCGAAACAATTTGCCCGTGCTGATTGTATCGTGATAGCCGCACCTTATTGGGACCTCTCCTTTCCGGCATCCCTAAAACAGTATATTGAGTTGATCAATGTGCTGGGAATCACATTTACTTATTCCCCGGAGGGCATACCCCAGGGACTGTGTAAGGCAAAGAAGCTCTATTATGTGATGACTGCAGGAGGCAATTATGTTCCTCTGGAATATGGTTTTGGCTATGTGAAAGCCCTGGCACAGAATTATTACGGAATCCGGGAAGTACAGCTGATCAAAGCCACAGGACTTGACATCATAGATGCAGATCCGGACCAGATCATAGAGGAGAGCATGGAGAAGATCCGGCAGCAGTTCCGCCTATCCTGTGCCGGTTCCAGAATCAGCTGATAATTCATAAAAAAATACAAAATAATGTGACTAAGTCACAGAACTTGATCATAGACCATGCTAAGATATAGAAAAAAACAGGAGGTATATGAAATGAAAGAAATAATTATAACAAATGATAACTTTAAAAAAGAGGTTCTTGAAGCAGAAAACACAGTATTGCTGGATTTCTGGGCTCCCTGGTGCGGTCCCTGCAAGATGCTTTCCCCGATCGTGGCTGAATTTGCCGAGAAGCATCCGGAGATCAAGGTTGGCAAGATCAACGTGGATGAGCAGCCTGCCCTGGCAATGCAGCATAATGTTATGAGTATCCCGGCCCTTATGGTTTATAAAAACGGGGAGATCAGCAACAAATCCGTAGGATTTCAAGGGATAGATGCCCTGGAAGCACTGGTTCGATAAAGGGCTTCGAACCCTTTACACTCATTTTACACTCATGTAGAAGCAGGATAAAGCCATGGATAAGTATCTCAGGGAATTACCTTTCTGGAAGGACCTTGATCAAGAAGAAAAAGAGGTCATGACAGCTTGTGTAAATGTAAAGAAATACAAGCAAGGGGAACTCATTTATTCCAAAGATCAGGAATGTCTGGGCATGATCAAAATACTGCAGGGCAGCGTGAGAGCCTTCATGCTGTCAGAAGAAGGCAGGGAGATTGTCCTGTATCGTATTCAGCCGGGGGAGGTGGACGTATTATCTGCCTCCTGTGTTGTGGATCAGATCCGCTTCGAGACGCAGATGATCGCCCAGACCGATTGCCAGGTCCTGATCATACCTGCCCTATGCCTTGCGGTACTTAAGGAGAACAATCTTGCCCTGAAATGCTTTATCCTGGAGAAACTGGGAGAGCGATTTTCTGACGTCATGCTATTGATGGAAAATATGTTGTTTTCCCGACTTGACAGCAGGGTTGCAAGAGCCCTTCTCGACCGGTTAAAGAAGACAGGAAGCAGGACCCTGTTTCTGACCCATGCCCAGCTTGCGTCAGACCTCAATTCCTCCCGGGAGGTGATCTCCCGCATATTGAAGGAAATGGAGAAAAATGATATGATAACCCTTGAAAGAGGGAGGATAACAGTGAAGAATCTGCCTTCGCTCCAAAAGTTAGCTAAATAGTATGCAGGGGGATATTAGTATGGATTTTACACAGGCAGCCCAGTTAAAACGTTATGTTAATGAGAAGTTTTCTGTTGTTTTGCACATTCATGATACTTGCGGCGGATTATTCCTGACCATTGATGAGCCAAATGAATATGTGAAGGAGTTCGTCATTTCTTATTGTAAATCGATGGGGATCTCCCTGACAGTTTCCGAGGACGGGAAGACATTTTTCCCCGGTGATCTGGCCGGCAAAGAAAGTTCCCGGATCTGGATTGCTTTTGAGATGGACCGGCTTCGTGCCACTGCCTACGACGGGGACACCGGCATAGGCGTATGTACATTTTCCGCGGAAGGACAGGAGTGGACGATCGAGCATACTTATGTGGAACCTTCTTACCGGGACAGAGGCATCGCAGATCAACTGGTGGAGAAAGTTGTCACGGAAGCAAAAGCAAGGGGAGTAAAGATTGTCCCGGTATGTTCCTACGCCCGGGAATGGTTTGACGAACACAGGGAATATAAGAGACTGTTGAAAGAGGTTTAGACATGGGCAAGAAGTTAGTCGCGATTGTATTGGAATTGATACCGGTGGTTTCTGCCGTTGCGTCTTTCTATCTGTTTAACACATCGAAAGACGCAGGTCTGATCAGAAGGACCCTCTTGATCTCTTTTCTGATCGCACTGCTGGGCATTGCCTTCTTCTTTGTGGGACGAAAGCTTGCAGGGGACGACAAGGCTGTGCGTATACTGGGGCTGATCGACCTGGTGGCATCCATCTATGTGATCGTATTCTATATCCTTGTGATATTCAGCTTCGGGCTATAAGCAAAATTTCCATATTTTCGTTCATAATCTGACAACCGCTTTAAGGATTATTCCTGTAGATTAATATCTAGGAGGAGGTTGGATGATATGAGAATTCACATGACAGAAATCGATGGAAGCTTATTTGAGATCGAAGCAACATTAGATGACAGTACCTTTCTTAATATCGGACCAAATGCATATGATCTCTGTGTAAATCAGGGGATTCATATCTATAAGGGGGGAGAATGGCGACCATACGAACTTATATCAAATTCTACATTTTAAAAACATTCTAGAACCGGTGGTATCGTATGATGGAAAATGTGGAAGCGGTCAGATTGGAAAGGACATAGGAAATGAACCTGTCTCAGTTAAATAAGTATTGGCTAAACTATCAGATGAATAATGAGTTCACAGAGGCAACCATGTTGGATGGAGTAAGCTATGATGCGGCATCCGGTGTGGAGGCCTCCTTTGATTTGCTGGAGATGCTGCAGGGAAGGTACATTCTGCATCTTTCCAAAGAATTTCATCTTTACAGGGAAGAGTATGTCCAATTTATCCTGGATCATGAATTCACACACCTTTATGATTTTCTCAGCTATCCCTTTTCAAAGCCCAGTCTGGCTGATTTAAATGAGAGGGCCCTTCGAGAGGAGAATATCAATACCGCCTCAGACAGGAATATATTTGGCAGATATGGAGAGATCAATCTCCCGGAGAAGACTTCCGGAGACAATCCGTTTTCCAGCGATGACGGAAAAAAACTGTTTGATTACATGAATACTTATTCGGAATTTCACGCCTGCAGGGTTTCTCTGGGTCAGGTTCTGAAGACGCAGATGCATGGCAGCAGGGGAGAGGTGGATGTTGAACAAAATATCGTTCCGGCACCATACCGTGATATCTCCATCCGGAAGATACTCAGTGTATGCCTGAGAAGGGCACATCTTAGCTACCGGCAGTTCAGTGTCATGATGATCCCTCAGATCTTTGTCATTTTTTTCCGACAGATGATGTATTTGATGGGATATCTGTCCCATTTTGGAAACGCCGGGGATATGTTGTCTTCCAGTTTAAAGATACTTGGCCTGGAAGCTCAGGAGGAGGAGTATTTCCGTCTCTTCCATGCGCTGATGGATGCAGACCATGAGAGGATCCTTCTGATAGCCAATGAGATCTATAAAAAATCCTATCTGGTTTTCGTAAAGAGCTACATCCGGAATCATTACAGTCCGGACCTCTATACAGAGGAAGAGCTGGAGGAGATCACGCCGGATAATTACAGTGAATTCGTGGAAACCCTGGCCAACAGGCAGGGCGGGAGAATCTGGAGCGGAAGAGTCAGTCCGGTTTTCGGTGTGAACAATGTGAACCGTGCCTACGATGGTGTTGACCCGGAAACCATCCGTCAGCTGGTACGTGCTGCACGAGCCGGCAAGGAAAAATGAAAAAAGAATAGTAGTAATTATTATTGTACGATCAAAGATATGAAAAGCCGTACTTCCTTATTTTGGAAGAACGGCTTTTTTCAGATACTTTTTTAGATATCAGATGGATGAGGAATCATTTCATCAATTCCTCGAGAAAATGTGCGGGACCATCATCATCGTTGGAAGCTATGATCACATCCGCATGCTCCTTTAAGATATCCATACCATTTTCCACCGCTGCACCGATATGGGCATAGCGGATCATGGACAGGTCATTTTCACTGTCCCCTATGGCAATCACATCTTCCTTCTTTACATTCAGGTGCTGTCTTAAGAAATCGAGGGCGATGTCTTTGTTGCTTCCCTTGCCAAAAATTTCTACGGTGTACGGGGTGGAATAGCCGTACACGATATCATCAAATCTCCCCAGCCACTCTACGCAGGCAGCAAGGTCAGCCGGGTCGATAAAGGTGATGAACAACTTTCCGAAAACCATGTCTCCGGACCGGATCAGACCACTCATATCCGGAACCCTGATATCGGTGGACAAAAGGTCCTCACTGATCGCCTGTTTGAGGCCGGTGGCCAACAATATCCCGACATCCACTTCTTCCAGATAAGAGTCATTTCCACAGTATCCGCAGAAAAAACCCCCATGTTCCCTGATATAGGAATAGATGGCATAGGATGTCTCCAGGGCAATCTTCCTGTCATAGATGATCTTGCCATCCCGGCAATCGGTGATCACCGTTCCATTGGAACCGATGGTATAACGAATTCCCGGCACATCCCCCACTTTGGACATAATGCTTCGGAAGGTACGGCCGGAAGTCGGGATGAACAGGATATCATGATCCTGGGTTTTTCCAAGAATTTTTTTCGAATATTCTGATAGATTACTGTCAGAACGGAGCAGTGTTCCGTCCAGGTCGATGGCAGCGATTTTCATAATTTTGTCCTCTTTTAAACAAATACTTTCAAACAAATACTTTTAAATAAATATGAGATATTGCAGGTTAAGAAATGTATGCTTGATTATAGCATGACGGTATATTTTCAGTCAAATGAGAAGGGGCCGGCGAAGACGCAAGAGAATCTGAATATGTAAAATCATTTCTATAAATTGGATTGATAAAGGAATCATACTAGTGGTAATATCTAGATAAATATTCTAGCTTAAGGAGTGTGAAGATATGGAAGAGAAACGTTTATCTTTTTGAAGAAGATAAAGTATCCCATGCCCTGGCGGTCATGGCTCTGCCGGCCATCGCCAGCCAGCTGATCACACTGGTATATAATCTTGCAGATACATGGTTTGTGGGCAGAACCAACAATCCTTATATGGTGGCTTCCTCTGTTCTTTTCTCTTTTTTGTGTTTATGGGGTCACCTTGTCCTCTTTGCTTCGCAGTATCGGGCTTTCTTCACAGGCCTCCTTTGGTCTCAGTATGGGTGGGCTGTTAAATATTCTGCTTGATCCTTTGTTTATGTTTGTGATCCTACCGGATGGGAGACAGGTCTTGGGAGCAGCCATTGCCACTTTGCTTAGCAATATAATAGCCTTGATCTATTTTATCGCCACCTACAGGAAAGCCTGTAAGGAGACAGTACTTCAAATTCACATAAAGGGCAGGTATCCTTCCTTTGCTTTTCTGCCTAGGCAGATTGTTCGGTATGAAAGGGATCGTATGGACACAGGCTTTGGCAGATTTCTTTACCGTGATCATTTCTTATATCATATATATTCGCATCCGTAAGAAAGAAGGATGGATGATCAAAATATGAAAGCAGACAACTGATATACACATTGATGAAGGAGAACTTTAATGGATATAACAAAAGTTGGAAGCCAGGCCTTTCTTGCATTAGGGCTGGGAGCGGTACTTGCCTTTGTACTGCCTCTGGTGATTGCTCTGGCCTGGGTATTTATAAAAAAAGAAAAAATTACGGCGATCCTTGTAGGAGCCGCTACATTTCTACTGTTTGCATTACTCCTGGAAAAACCGCTTCAGGCATTGGTGATATCTGCCGATCATCCTGTAAGCAGGTTTTTAAATAGCCATCCGGTATGCTGGGCTTTGGTAGTCGGCTTATTTCCGGGGATATTTGAAGAGACCGGACGTCTGGTAGCTTTCAAGACCTTGCTGAAAAATCGACAGAACAGAGAAATTTCCATCTCATATGGAAT
>CAMNGO010000089.1 GCA_946538445.1 uncultured Lachnospiraceae bacterium | reverse complement strand
CGCCCGGATGGTCATGGTTCCCGGAAAAGCCATCTGTAAAGCCCTGAATATCAATTACAGTTACGTAAAACCGGAGAAGACAGTCTACCTTACCAAGAAAGAGACAGCAGTGGTAAGTTCCGTACCATCTACAACGACCCTGACTGCTCAGAATCTTCAGGGATTAACGACAGACCAGTTTATCAAACTTCTCGGACCTATTGCCCAGGCGGACTATAAGAAGACCGGGATCCTGGCATCCGTAACCCTGGCCCAGGCCATCAATGAAAGCGGATGGGGCAAGACCACACTGTGCAAGCAGGGAAATAACTTATTCGGCATGAAGATCTCTCTTTCCGGGAATACATGGGCCGGTTCCACCTGGGATCAGGCCAGTTGCGTCAGCATCCAGACAAGAGAAGAATACAGAGGGAGAAAGGTTACGGTCACTGCCAAATTCCGGAAATATCCGAATCTTGCCTGTTCTATTGCTGACCATTCCGCATATCTGGTTGGCGCCATGAATGGATCCAGCAGAAGATATGCAGGTATTACAGCTACCACAAGCTATAGCAAACAGTTAAGTATCCTCCAGAAGGGTGGTTATTGTACCTGGAGCAGTTATGTTTCTGAGCTTACCAATCTGATTAAGAAATATAACCTTACACAGTATGATGTGAGATAAAGGGCGGATTGACATCTCCATCCGGATTGCATATACTAATATAGAATGTAAAAATGAATAACGGATTCCGTGGGAACCATCGGAATCTGCATTCACAGGAGGAGTATATGGAATCGAAAGAAAGGAGATCCGGCGACAGAAACGGTGGGCAGGAATCTGTCGGGGCCGTACTTAAGTCCATGGCCTTATCCCTCATTCTGGTGGGGCTGACTTTCGCCTTTGTCATAGGATTTCGGTATTTTCTAAACAGTCAGACTTACCAGGCTGCAGAGAAGACCGATGTCAGTCAGAAAAAAACAGACGGTACTTTGGTGTTGGAGGAAGATTTCAACATAAAATACCTGATGGTGAAAAATGTATCGGATCAGGAAGAATTCTGTGCAACTAAGAAACCCGGAATCGTGGAGGACGATGACCTCCGGCTGAAAAACGGACAGATTCTGGAGGTGCGCAACAAAGGCCTGTATAAGGAGAAACCTTACTATCGCCTGAAGGACGGGACCTATGTCCAGGGCTTGGAATCCAAGATTCTGGAGATCAAGGAGTATCTTCCCCTCACAGGTTATATCGCCATCACCTACATCAGTTCCGGCGGAGTAAGACTCCGTTCCTGGGTAGATTTTGAAGATGACAATGTAGTGAAGTCTGTCTATGTGGGGGACAAGGTAAACATAAAAGCTATGGTTACCACCACGGAGGATGTCAGCGCTTTCCGGACGGACGAAGGCCTGTATATCACTACCAATCCCCAATATTTTACGGATTACACGAATCTTAACGAGTTGGAGAAGGCGGAGGAGGAAGCCTCTGAAGCAGAAGAATATACCGGTGCAGAGGAATACACCGGAGCAGAGGAAGACACCGAAGCAGGGACAGGTCGCTGATATTGGAAAATGGTTAAAAAATGGAAACGTAAAAAGAACCGGGTTTTTACCCGGTTCTTTTTGTTGGGGATTCTATAAATAAAAAAAGATGCAGTCGGCGGGACTTGAACCCGCACCCAGTTAGCCCGGACTAGATCCTTAGTCTAGCGCGTATGCCAATTCCGCCACGACTGCATGTGTTGTCGGCTCGTTTCCTTGCCAACGAAATGTATTATAGCATGAACAAAAATAGAATGCAAGCATTTTTTCATATCATTTTACAGATTTTTATGATATGATAGTATCTGACATTGCATAGAGCAATAACGGAAAACAAGGAAAAGGAGTCTATTAGTCTATATGTGTAATATATTCAGAGCAACAGACATCATTTTGCCAAATGGGGACGTGGATCCGGGAAAATGGGCAGTGGTAGCTGTTGATCAGTTTACCAGCCAACCGGAATACTGGAACGAAGTGGAGCAGATTGTAGGTGATTCCCCCTCTACCTACCGTATGATCCTGCCGGAAATCTTCCTGGAAGAAGAAGATGTGGAAGATCGTCTTTCCAGGATTAATGCGTCCATGCATCAATACGAGAAAGATGGAATCTTTCGGACCTGTCAGGATGCCATGATCTATGTGGAGAGGAAGGACAGTATTGGAAGGATCCGTGCCGGTATCGTGGGGGCCTTCGACCTGGAAGCCTACGATTATCACAAGGGAAGCAGTACCTATATCCGTGCCACGGAAGCAACCATGGAGTCAAGGATTCCTCCCAGGCTGCACGTCAGAGAGAATGCCCTGGTAGAACTTCCCCATATCTTACTGCTTATGGATGATCCATATAAGTCTGTCATCGAACCTTTGGCTTCCCTGAAAAATGAGATGGAGATGGTCTATGATTTTGATCTGATGATGGGTGGGGGACATATCAGCGGTTACCTGATACCAAAAGAGCAGCAGGAAAAGATCCTGAAGGCCCTGGAGAAACTGACCTACCCGGAGCATTTCGTGACCAAATATGGATTCAAAGACACTCCGCCGTTGGCTTATGCCGTCGGGGACGGGAACCATTCCTTCGCCACCGCCAAAGCTTATTATGAACAGCTTAAAAAAGAGAATCCGGATCAGGATCTCAGCCGGCATCCGGCCAGATACTGCCTGGCAGAACTGGTGAACCTGCATAGTCCCGCTTTGGAATTCGAGGCGATTCACCGTATCGTCACAGAGACAGAGCCCGAGAAGCTCATCCTGGAGATGACAGAAAAGCTGGAATTATCTGAGAAAGAGACAGAGTGCGGACAGTCTTTTCAGATTGTGGTGCAGGGGAGAGCAAGAACCGTATGGATCGGGAAAGCAAGCTCTAAACTTACTCTGGGGACAGTACAGGCCTTTCTCGACCAATATGTCTCCGAGCACGGCGGCAAGATGGATTACATCCACGGGAGTCGGATCGTGAAAGACTTAAGCAAAAAAGATAACAGTGTAGGTTTTCTGATGCCTGAGATGGAGAAAGAAGATCTGTTTCCAACCGTGATCCTTGATGGGGCATTACCCAGAAAAACATTTTCCATGGGTCATGCTCAGGATAAACGCTACTATATGGAATGCAGAAAAATAACCAGATAGGAAAAAGAGCCGGTTTCTTCGGAAACCGGCTCTTTTGAACGTTCAGATATTATTTTTTCTTATTCTTTAAAGTGAGGTGTTTTGGAAGACCTCTGGTAAAGTATGGTGTCAGAGCACCCAGGATCAGTGGGCTGGCATATTTGAGATATCTCTCGTTTACATATGTGCCGTCTTTTGTGATCCATTCTCTCGGAATCTTCTTTTCTACATTTGCAATCTCGTGAATATCAAATGTTTCGTAAGAAACAGTGTATACTTCACGATCCGGAACTCTCATGACAACCATCACTCCGGTGTCACCTCTCTGAGCTGCCTTGAATGCAGAGTAACCACAATTGTAAGCTTCGTCGATATCAGTACGGGAAGCCATGTGAGTGGAACATCTCTGAAGGGTGGAGAATTCGATGGCACGGGTCTTGCAGCCTGTAACATCAGCAATTCTCTGTGTGAGAACAGTAGCGCAGCCGGAGAGCTGTTTATGACCGAATGCGTCCACATAATCAGCACCGCCGCCAAGCTCACATACGAAACGGCCGTCTGCCAGAGCGATACCTTCGGATACTGCGATAACCACAGAACTCTTGGTTTCTGCCAGAACCTTGACTCTTGCCAGGAAATCGTCCATATCAAATGGAATCTCCGGAAGGTAGATCAGGTCCGGACCGGAACAGTCATCACCCTTGGAGAGGGCAGCGGCAGCGGTAAGCCAGCCGGCATGACGTCCCATGATCTCAACGACACAGATGGTCGGTTTGGAAGCTCCGAAGCTCTCGTTATCGCGGATGACTTCCTTCATCATGGTAGCGATGAATTTAGCTGCGGAACCATATCCGGGTGTGTGGTCAGTGATGGGAAGGTCATTATCGATGGTCTTCGGAACACCTACGAAACGCTGTGTCTTATCATGGGCCAAAGCATAGTCAGATAATGCCTTGATGGTATCCATGGAATCATTTCCGCCGATGTAGAAGAAATATTCGATATTGTATTTCTCCATGATCTCGAACATCTTCTCATAGACATCCTCATGTCCGTTGATCTCCGGAAGTTTATAACGGCAGGAGCCCAGGAATGCGGATGGTGTTCTCTTTAATAAAGCAAGGTCCGAATCTTCCACAATGTAGTCACCGATATCGATGATGTCCTCTTTCAGGAAACCCTCAATACCATGATGCATACCGTAGATTTTTTCAGCACCATTGACACGGGCAGCTTTAATGATACCGGCAAGACTGGAATTAATAACAGCAGTTGGACCGCCAGACTGTCCGATAATAACATTACCTTTCATGTTTTAACAACCTCCTAATTTGTATCAGATATTGTATTTTCTTCGATTATCCCTTAAGATAAACATCACTATTATATCAGTTAAGAGGATATTAATCAAATATTTCTTTCATATTCCATCTTTTCCTTTTAAGATGGGTGACTTTATGTTATATTGGTTAAGACTTACAATGGATAAAATACACGGTCTTCCACGGAAGATGCCGTAGTATCAGGAGGTAATATGAAAAATCAAAGAAGAAATATATTGTTCGTTCTCTGCTTTCTGATGAGCCTGATGATCCCCCTCCAGGGAGCAGCCAAAGTAAAAGCTCCGAAGAAACCCTGCCATGCCTATGTGGTGATGGATGCAGGTTCCGGCGAGGTTTTGTTCGGGCAGGATTATGATAAGAAGATCTATCCTGCAAGTACCGCGAAACTGATGACTGCCATCGTCTGCCTGGAAAACGGGGACTATAACAGCAAGATCAAGACCCAGTATGATGTGGTTTACGGCACTACGCCGGGCACCTACAGCATAGGAATCGGTGCTGGAGTGACCTACACTTTCAAGGATCTTATGTTCATGAGCCTGATTTCCTCCTCTGCAGATGCAACAGACTCCCTGGCAGTAGGCGTGTTTAATTCCAAGGATGCCTGCGTGAAAGCCATGAATGAAAAATGTCTGGAATTGGGGCTGACCGGGACTTGTTTTGACAATCCTGTGGGATCAGATATAGGAGCGGGTTACAATAATACCTACGCTACTGCAAGAGAAATGGCTCTCATCACCCGCTATGCCATGTCCAAACCCCAGATACGGGAAGCAGTGAGAAAGAGCTCCTATTCCCCGGCAGCAAAAGATATTACCTGTACCACCACCAATTGGTTTATCCGCGGTCTTCAGTGGTATGACGAAGATAAATATAAAGTCATCGGAACCAAGTCCGGCACCACCAATGCCGCAGGAAATGTATTTATTGCCACGGCAATGGATAAGAAAGGCCATGAGGTAATCTGCGCTTATTTCGGCAACGTGAGTAAAGAGAGTACATTTTCCAACATCCGGAAACTGTTTGACTACACTTTCGCCAAGGCTAAGAGTGGAAAGCTTACTCTGACACCATCCAACTACGATGTGAGATGTTCCGGATCCATGGGGAAGATTTATGATAAGTATGCTTCTTTAAATGTATATCCCGGTGAGAAAGACGGGAAATATTATACCAACAAGGCAATCACAAGAAAAGAACTGGGCAAGATGATGGGTGGCGTCAATGAACTAAAAGACAGCTACTCCCTGAAGAATTTCGTCAGTGACAATCCCAGGGGGACCATCACGGCTTCCTGCCTGGCTACTATGATCCAGGGAATCTATCCCAGCCATCTGTCTTCGGAGAAAACAGATGAGATCCTGGCGGATTGTACCAATACCGAGAACCTTACACCGGAGGAGAAGGAAGCCTATGCGGTTGCCCTCCAGGAAGGACTCTATCCCAATGAATCCTACAGGAATGCATCTCAGATTCTGACCCGTAAGGACGCCTTGCTCTTTGCCGACTCCTTCCGGAATTACCAGATGAGATATGACATGACACATTTTGTCAAAATACCTCTATCACAGATGCCTGAGCTGGAGGTTGAGAAATCTCAGGAAGCCATCCAGGAGGACCAGGCGGAAGAAGATACAGGAAGCCCTGTTGAACAGATGGTTACCATCAAATCCGTCTGTCCGGCCACCACAATCTGTAATGAGGAATGGATGGATGCTCTGGAGCAGTACCACCAGCAAAAGGAGCAGGAAAGAGTGGAGAACGCTGCCCGGAAAGCGGAAGAAGAGGCAGCTGAAGAAGGCACCACGGAAGGTGTACAGAATTAGGCAGTCAGTCGAAAAAAACATAAAAAAACAGCTTCCTACGCTGTGGAGATCCCTGGAACGGGCCCTTCATAAATAGGAAGCTTTTTTATTTATATATTATATATTAAGAAGAAACTGATCATCAGACAGGCTGACTAACAGATCATATACCATGGTTCCTGACGTTCATCCACATACTCCCGGAGGACTTCCTGCAAAGCGGTAAAAGGACCTTCCGTGAAAGATTTTGCCTGGGCAGGACAGATACGCAGACAGGAACCACAGCGGATACACTTGGTGTGATCGATCGAGAACGGATTATCATGGGAGATAACCTGCATCGGGCATACATCTGCACAAAGCATACAATAGATGCAGAATTCGCTGGTTTCAACCTGGAAGGGGAAGATACCCATCGGAGGTTTCTCGTAAGGGAAGGAACCCGGGATCTCCAGCTTTCTCAAGGAGTAAGATACCGCAATACGAAGTCTGTCCCTAAGTCTTCTTCCAAAGGTCTGAATGATATCCAGATCCTTCTCGTCCGGTCGGCCTTGAGCCAGCTCCGGCAGGAAAGTATGCTGGCATGGGAAGATTCCGGCGCCAACAGGGATGAATTCCTGACGTGTCATAATTTTGTATAACTCCATCATAGTATCATCCAGCGTTTTATTGCCATAAGTAGCAACCAGTACTACCGGTGTATTCAATCCTTTAAAACGGGACAGGGCATCCGCCTCGGGAGCCGGAATCCTGCCGGCATATGCCGGGGCGCCGACGATCACCAGATCTGTCTCGGTAAAGCAATAGCAATTCTGCCTGTTTTCATATCTGGTAAGATCAATCTCCTCCGTCGGGTAATCCTTAAAAGCCCTGGCGATCTCATTGACGACTTTCTTCGTGGTTCCTGAAGGGCTGAAATAAACCTGATAAACCTTTAAAATCTTCATCTCTTACACTTCCTTTATCTGATTATATCAACTGTATTATTCATCCTTTTTTCATTATAGAGGGTTTCCTTTGAGTTTACAATGTGGACTTAATGCATTTTTCAAATTTTTTTTTATATTTTTTAGCACTTTTTTCAGAAGCCTCGTACTAAATAATGTAAGCGGAAAACAAAAGAAAAACTTACATAAATAAAATAGAAAAGTCTTCAGGAGGAAAAGAAATGAGAAAGAAAGCATTAGGATTTTTAGCAGTAGCAGTTATGGCAGTTGGATTAACAGCATGTGGTGGAAATACAAATAAGGCAGAAACTGCTACACAGACTGTGGCTACTACACAGGTTGAGGCAGCCAAAGAAGTTACAACTACCGTTAATGATAAAGAGACAGCAACCACTCAGGCTCAGAAAGCAGAAACTCAGAAAGTAGAGAAGAAAGCAACAGAAGAAAAGGCTGACAAGAAAGCAGCTGACAAGAAAGCAGCTGATAAGAAAGCAGCTGAGGAAAAGGCAGCAAAAGAAAAGGCTGAAAAAGAGAAAGCAGCAAAGGAAAAAGCAGCAAAAGAGAAAGCAGCAAAAGAGAAAGCAGCAAAGGAAAAGGCAGCAAAAGAGAAAGCAGCTAAGGAAAAGGCAGCAAAAGAGAAAGCAGCCAAAGAGCAGGCAGCAAAAGAGCAGGCAGCTAAAGAAGAAGCAGCAAGAGA
>CAMNGO010000088.1 GCA_946538445.1 uncultured Lachnospiraceae bacterium | reverse complement strand
CCTAAAGTACCAGATGATGATATATGCTGTCAGTAATATGATACCAATGATCAGCAGAATCCAGAAAAGGGGCTGTTCATAGAGTGCCTTCTCTTTTACGAGTGTAAAAGAGGCATCTGCAGATCTGTCATTGTTCTTATCCATCATGGTAAGATGAAATTGATAGTTTCCCCCCGGGAGATTGGTATAACTTACCTGGGATAATTCCTGCTTACTGGTCTCCACGGGTTTTTTATCGAATCCTTCCAGGTAATAGGAAACTTTAGGATCGGTGAGTCCGAAAGATAACACATACTGATAGATAGTGATTCTTTTTACATGGGAGGGGATCCTTACTGTTTTCTCTTCATCAAGATAGATCCTCTCATCATCTACATCGATGTAAGGGAGTGCTATCTTGGGGGAGACACTTTTCTTCTGTTTGTCTTCTATGTTAACTTTCGTCACACCATCAATTCCGGACAGGAAGGCATCCCCGTTCGGGGCAACATAGTTTCTGGAGTTGGAGGTGGTGATATGGGGAAGTCCCATACTGCCGTTGTAGAAAGTATAATCAGGATTCTCTCCGGCCAGAAGCTGTCTGGCATTTATAATATAGATTCCGGTACCCCCACATACCCAGATGTCATCCCCTTTGGGAAGCAGGAGATCATAACAGCCACTGGTCCGTTTGCCGGTCGGTATATTATTGAGGGTGGTGATCTTGCCGTCCTTCATATAACCGACGGAATTGCTGGTTATGATCCAGATAAGATTTCGCACATCATCCCTCTTAAGCCCCAGGATAATACCGGATTCCATGTCACTTTCCCCATCAAACGGGATGACCTCTTCTCCATCCAGGACATAGATTCCATTTCCGTCGATTCCCAGGTAGATCCTTCCATCGAGACCTTCACAGATAGAAAGTACGATATCATTGGGAATACCATAATTCCTTGTTACTATGGTTCTTGTAATCTTTCCGTTTTCTATAAAGTGCAGTCCCTTTGTGACAGACACGATCAGCCTGCCATCGGAACACTCGTATATGGTTCTGGCATAGTTGGTGAGCAAACCGTTGTTCTCAGTGTATGAAACAATCTCGCCATCCGCTTTTAAGCAAACCAGCCCGTTTTCGCTAAAGGTACAAAACCACAGATTACCCTGGCGGTCTTCTTTTATGGCCCTGATACGTGCAGTTGACAATTGCTCTACGATGGGGGTAGTAATGTGGTTTCCATCACTGTCGATTAGCAGCAATCCGGTGTCAGTTCCGATATACAGAAGATTATCTTTCATCCAGGTGGTATTGACAGTGAGACCTTCCGTATTTGACATAAGGCTGACATCCATGAAGATACTGTCGCTTATTTTCATCACACCGTTTCTGGTGGAGGTAAACCATAGATTCCCTTCATAGTCAGCCATCATATTCCCCACAGAATTGATGTTGGAGAAACGCAGACGCTGATAGCCATGATTTTCATCGATATAGCCGATTCCATTATTTGCGCAGATCCACAGACGACCATCCACCAGTTTTACCTTATTGATCCCGGTGAGCCCGGGAGTCTCGATGATTTCATAAGTGGAGAGAGGTTCTCCGAATACACCATGGAGGATATAGGATTCTTCGGTTCCCAGATATACCATACCGGCCTGCTCGGAATCTTCAGAGATACTGCGGATATCTACACCCAATTCTTCCGCAGAATAATACTGGATTATCTCATCATCTCTCATGGAGAAGAGAGCACCGTTATAAGTCGCCCCATACATGATACCCTTATTGTCTTTTGTAAGAATGGAGATGTAAGATTCCCTGATCCGCTCGTCGTCGATGGATATGAGTTTTCCGGTTGTATCCATCCGATAGATTCCCTCACCGGTGGCGAATATCAGATTATCATAATCATCTTTGATAATGTCACGTATCGCCAAGGAACGAAGACCGGCTTCCTTCCCGTAATAGATGAACTCTGATTCAGGTGTCATACACACGATTCCCTTGTCGTTAGTTCCAATCCACAGATTGCCGTCTTTGGCGGCATAGAGACTTACTACACTGGTGATTTCCTCAATCAGATTAAACTTCTTTCCATCATATTGCGCGAGTCCTCCGTAACCTCCGAGGTACATGAAGCCTTCCTGGGTCTGTGCAACTGCGTTCATCTCAGAGAAAGGAAGGCCTGCATTAATATCATAAAAAGTGGAGATGTGTTGGGATTCAAAACCCATGTCATCCCATTTGTAAGCATCTGCCTGCAAGGATTTACTGAAGAACAGTATAATCAGACAGAGAATCAGGTATGACAGATGGTAACAATATTTCGCTTGGTATTTATTATTTTCTTTCATATTTGGACTCCATATAGATGCATGTCACTGGTATACTTTAATTTTAACAGATATTTTATAAATTAGGAAGAATAATAAAAGATACCTGATTAAGACAGTAAAATACCTTGCTTTCTATATTGTGTAAGTATAAAATATCAGTATATATAACCGGCGATTTTTGATAATGAGGAGGAGGTACTTATGTCATATCCAGGAAGACCTGTAGATCAGGCTATTACCAGCAAGAAGATCATTGCCAATATGAAGGAAGAATTCCGTGAGATGTGTAAGGTTCCGGCGGAACATCAGAGTGTGGGCATCATCACAACAGATTATCCGGATATTCTTCAGTGTGCAGTGGATGATGCAACCAAGAAGACCCGTATTAAAGTAATCAGCTGTGATACTTATTACGGTGGTTCCGCTATGAAGTGGAGCGCAAACAGTGGCGCAGCATTTGCTCTGATTTCCGGTGAGAGGGTAGCCGATGTCAGAAGTGCTATGCAGAGTATTGAGGATTATGTAAGAAGACAGAGATTTCTCTATGACCTTAAGGGAGACGGCGGACTTAAATACTTTGTAGGACTGGTTTCTCCGGCAGGAAAATATTTCCAGGAAACACTGGGAATCACGGGAAATGATTGTGTTGCTTATGTGGCAGGACCACCTGTGGAAGCAATGTATGCCATTGACCAGGCCTTGAAGGGTGGAGATGTGAAGGTGGCAAAATACATCGCTCCTCCGGATCATGATAACTGCGCCAAAGCAATCCTTTATGGAAATGAATCCGCATGCAAGAATGCATTGAATGCTTTTGCCCAGGCAATTGATCAGTGCGGAAGAGATCCGTTGACTGTTTAATCTCAGACACTAATCATATCCATGAAGGCGGGAAACCGGGTCTGTTAAGAATACAGATCAGGCTTCCCGCCTTTTTCTAAACCGGAAATGAGGAATTAATATATGAAAAATGCACCTTGGTGGATTTCAGAAGTCATATATCAGATCTACCCCAAGAGTTTTTATGATAGTGATGGGGACGGAATCGGTGATCTTGCGGGCATAACCGGGAAGCTGGATTATCTGAAGGAACTGGGGATTACCATGATCTGGCTGTCCCCTTGTTTTCAGTCTCCCATGGTCGATAACGGATATGACGTCTCTGACTACCGAAAGATCGCAGCTGAGTTTGGAAGTATGGAAGATATGGACAGGCTGATCCGGGAAGCAGGGGACAGGGGGATCAAGATCATGTTGGATCTGGTGGTCAATCACAGCTCCGACGAACACGAATGGTTCCGTAAAGCCCTGACCGACCCTTTCTATCATGATTATTATATCTTTAAAGAATCAGATCATATTCCCAATAACTGGAGATCTATCTTCGGGGGGACAGTGTGGGAGAAAGTCCCCGGGAAAGAGGAATACTATTACCATACCTTCCACAGGAAACAGCCGGATCTTAACTGGGAGAATCCTTCCCTCCGCAAAGAGGTAATCTCCATCGTCCGGTGGTGGCTGGATAAGGGCGTAGCAGGATTCCGTGTGGACGCTATCACTTTCCTGAAAAAAGAAGATTATGCCATTCAACCGGAACCGGACGGTGTGGACGGCAGGGCAAGCCTTACAGGTTTCGGCTATGATGTGGATGGTATCGGAGCATTTCTTGGAGAGTTAAAGGAGGAAGGCTTTGATTACAAACCCTGTCTCACTGTAGCGGAGGCCTATGGTGTAAAAGAAGAACATTTTAAAGATTATATCGGAGATCAGGGGTACTTTGATCTCATGTTTGACTTTGAGGCAGCGGATCTGGATTATGAAGGAGACTGGCTGCATCCCACCGATTGGACGATTCGGGAATGGAATGATAGGCTGATGAATTATCAGATGAAGATCCAGCCTTATGGATGGTGCGGGACATTTATCGAGAACCATGATCAGCCAAGGGCTGCTTCCAAATATCTGGGGGACCATGCACAGGATCCGGAAGCGGTAAAAACCCTGGGAGCCATGTATTTTTTCCTTCGCGGTGTACCTTTTATCTATCAGGGACAGGAGTTGGGAATGATCAATTTCTCCAGGGAGAGGATTGATCAATTTGACGATCTTTCCAGCCATGATATGTGGCAGAGGGGACTGGAACAAGGCCTTCCGGAAAAGACGGTTATGGACCTGATAAACCGGAGAAGCAGGGACCAGGGCAGGACACCTTTCCCCTGGACCGGGGAGAAGTACGGAGGATTTACCGCCGGGGAACCCTGGCTGGAATTGACCAGGGAGTACCCTGATATCAATGTGGCTTCCCAGAAAGAGGATCCGGAGAGTATTCTGTCTTTTTATAAAAAACTGATTGCTTTCCGACAACATGGCAAATGGAGTGATTGTCTTAAGTATGGCAGCATTGCCCCTATGAAAAGCCATGACAAGATGATCGCATACCTCAGGGAATATGAGGATTGCAGATTATACTGCTGGTTCAGCTTTGCAGATGAGAGCCTGGAGATAGAGTTGCCGGAGGGATGTGGCGATGACAGCTGGCACACCGGGGAAAAACTTTGCCTTGAGAAAGACAGACTGACTTTATTGCCCAGGCAGTCTGTGATTCTGTGTAAGCATCTTCCTTGATCTGCCTTTCTTGAAAATATCTTTGAGACACAAAAAAGTTGTGATAACTAAGTTATTTTAGTAAATATCACAACTTTTTTCTTTGTTATTAACATTATTAACTTAAATTAACTTAACCGGTCTGAATCTAATCTGTTCCGTAGATCAGAGTGAAGCTTTCGTAATGATCGTCCGTGTAATAAATCTGGCCATCGTTGGAGTAGATGATTCGTTTTGCCCCCCGTTTTTTTGCATTCATGGTATCGATATCACACTCGTAATACGTTCTGCCCTCCACCTCCGGAAGGAGACCTTCGTAGTTTCCGAAATAATCTCCGCCGATGGAACAGTCTTCTGCGTAGTCATCAAGTCCGCCGCCGCTCCAGCCAAGTGATCGTGCTTCTTTCTTGGTGATAAAATTATCCGGAAGTGTACCGTATTCTATTATATAGGTAGCAACATCCTCTTCGGAAGTGTAATATCCGTCTTCTTCCAGGTATGCATTATTGGGATCATAACCAATCTCATTGGTGGTGATTTCATAATCATCCCAGGATTCATGAATGACGGTACTTTCATAGGAATCATCCTCCGTAGAAGTATCATAGACAGCTTCTGTGTTAGATGAGTCAGGTTTTGTGTCATTTTTTTGTTTGGCTCTGCATCCGGCTAATATACTGCTTGCTGTAAGTAGAATACATAGCAGAACAGCAAAAAAGCACTTGTTCCATTTCATAGACGGTCTCCTTATAATATGAAAGATTCTCGGATATCATAATTCGATTGAATTCCACATCTAGTATATCAAAAGGCAAAAAAGGGGTCAAGAATATGAAAATAATACTGGAAAAAATTTCCAATTAATGATATAGTAAATTATCATTTTATTTGTCCCAGGAAAGGAGTGTATGTACAGCTTATCATTTTCAGAATTCGTGGATTACATAAGAGAACATATCAGAACCGGATGGTGGGAGGACCGGGAACTTGAGATACGAAAAGTGAAGAAAAATAACGGGATGGAATTGACTGCCTTATTGTTCCCCAAGAAAGACATTCCTGCCACGCCCACTTTCTACCTTGAGACCTTTTATGACAACTATCTGGAGAAGGGAGCAGGAGATCCCGCTCCCATGATCCCTGTCATCAGAGACCACTACGAGAAGGCGGAAGAAAACGCAGGACATATCGACCTGGATAAACTGTATGATTATGATCATATGAAAGATTCCATCATATACCGTCTGATCAATTATGAAAAAAATGCGGAGCTGCTTCAGGACTGTCCCCATATCCGGGTTCATGATCTGGCACTGACTTTCCGCAGTCTGGTAAGCTTCGATGAGACCACCGTGACATCGGCCCTGGTCAGCAATGATCAGATGGAGGAGTGGGGAGTGAGTCAGGAAGAACTGTTGCTGGATGCAGACAGAAACAGCAGGAAGCTCTTTCCGCCGGCCATCTATCCCATGTATCAGTTGCTGGAGGAAGGGGATGAGGAAGATACCGAGGAGGAGCCGGATATGTACGTGGCGACGAATCAATTTATGCTTTTCGGTGCAGTGGTTTTACTCTATCAGGACATCCTGGAGGAATTCGGGAGTAAGACAGGAGGAAACTTCTATGTTATGCCCAGCAGTATCCATGAAGTAATCCTGGTGCCGGAACGGGATGGATACGACCCGCGGATATTGTGCTCTATGGTCCGGGAGGTCAATGAGACGGTGGTAAGCGAGGATGAGGTATTGTCGGATTCTGTTTACTATTACGATTGTGATATGCACAAACTGATCTACCACCATGAGTATGTGAAAGATAATCCCTGAGAAACCAAGGAAGAAACATACAAGTGAATATAAAGAGAAGGAGATTGGAAGGCTTGCTACTTGCAGACCTTCCAATGTCTTGTTATACTATAGTTTACGATTAATACATTTTGCCTTGCAGGAGAAGATAAGATGCGGATATATTTGATACGTCACGGAGAGACGGAAATGAACGTAAAAGGGTGCTATTACGGAATCACAGATGCTCCTCTCACGGATAAGGGCAGGAAGCAGGCTGCTTTGCTTGGAAGTCATTTTCAAGATACAGCCTGGGACCGGGTGGTAGTGAGCCCCCTGTCCAGAGCCATGGAGACGGCTCTCCTGGCTGCAGGTCACATGAAGGATTCCTTTGAGATGGAGGAACGCCTTAAAGAACAGGATTTCGGCATCTTTGAGGGGAAGACATACCGGGAATTGTGCGAGGACCATCCTGAGGAAATGAGACGATGGAATGACGACTTCTCCCATTATCAGATACCCGGAGGAGAAAGCTTTCTACAGGTCAGAGAAAGGGTGGACGAATGGGTTCATTCCCTCCCGGAGGAACCGGGACTGATGCTGGTGGTAGCCCACAAGGGGACTTTGGGACACATCCTGGCATCCCTGCTTGGCCTGCCTCTGGAGGGATATTGGAACTTTGTCTTTGAACAGGGATGTTACAGTATGGTGGATCTGGAAGACGGGTATGCCATCCTCCGAAAACTGAATCAGAGTGTGACACAGAACAGCTATAGAGATTAAAGAAGGTGCAACCATGGATTTGTTTGAATATATGAGTATGGAACGGAAAAAAACAGAATCGCCTCTGGCCATGCGGATGCGGCCCAAAGTCCTGGATGAGGTGGTGGGTCAACAGCATATCATCGGTAAAAACCGCCTTCTTTATCGTGCAATCAAAGCCGACCAGATCAGCTCCCTGATTTTTTACGGGCCTCCCGGGACCGGCAAGACCACGCTTGCCAAGGTGATTGCCAATACCACCAGCGCCAGTTTTGTCCAGATGAATGCTACCACTTCCGGCAAGAAAGACATGGAACAGGCTGTGGCCCAGGCCAAAGATACCTATGGCATGTACGGAAAGAAGACCATCCTGTTTATCGATGAGATCCATCGCTTTAACAAGGCCCAGCAGGACTATCTGCTTCCGTTTGTGGAGGACGGGACCGTCATCCTGATCGGAGCTACCACCGAGAAT
>CAMNGO010000087.1 GCA_946538445.1 uncultured Lachnospiraceae bacterium | reverse complement strand
CCAACAGCAAGGGCGTAGATGCTTACAGTATCGTAGAGAGCACACAGCCTATCTGCTTTGAAAATGTTAAATGGGCATATGAACTCGGTGCAGCAATCGCCATCAAAGAAGGCGTTAAGACTGCAGCAGAAGCAGCGAAATGGATCGGCGTAGGTCTTCAGGCTTTCTGTATTCCGGGATCTGTTGCAGACCAGCGTCAGGTTGGTATCGGACATGGCAACCTGGGCGCTATGCTCCTGGATGAGGAGACTGAATGTTTCGCATTCCTGGCAGGACATGAGTCCTTCGCAGCTGCAGAGGGTGCTATCAAGATCGCCCTCAATGCCAATAAGGTTCGTACGAAACCTCTGCGTGTTATCCTGAACGGTCTTGGCAAAGATGCAGCCATGATCATCAGCCGTATCAATGGTTTCACTTATGTTCAGACCAAATATGATTATCTGTCCGCAGATGTCAAGGAAGATCATGCTCTGACAATCGTAAGCAAAACTGCTTATTCCGATGGAGATCGTGCTAAGGTTAACTGCTATGGTGCTGACGATGTCCGTGAAGGTGTTGCCATCATGTGGCATGAGGGAGCAGATGTCTCCATCACCGGTAACTCCACCAACCCGACCCGTTTCCAGCATCCGGTAGCAGGAACTTACAAGAAAGAGCGCTTCGAAGCAGGAAAGAAATACTTCTCCGTAGCTTCCGGCGGCGGCACAGGCCGTACCCTGCATCCCGATAATATGGCAGCAGGTCCTGCATCCTACGGTATGACAGATACTTTAGGACGTATGCACTCCGATGCACAGTTCGCAGGTTCCTCCTCCGTTCCGGCTCATGTTGAGATGATGGGCTTCCTGGGCGCAGGTAATAACCCGATGGTTGGTATGACAGTAGCTGTTGCAGTAGCAATCCAGCAGGCAGTAACCAAATAATCAATAAGATTAAAAACTCCCGAAGTGTATCCTGCTCTTCGGGAGTTCTTTTGTCTTTCGCAGATAAAAGAATTAAGAGGACGAATCAATGGATCATGTAAAAAGAGCCCGGGACTTGTTTCTGGAGGGCTATAATTGTTCACAGGCAGTTTTTTGTGCCTTCGATGACCTGACCGGTCTGAATCTGTCTGAATCAGCCCGTCTGGCATCTTCCTTCGGTGGGGGCATGGGACGCCTCAGAGAGGTCTGTGGCACCGTGAGCGGCGCTTTGATGGTGCTTGGTCTGTTGCGGGGCTACGACGATCCCGGGGACATGGAAGCCAAGAAAAATCACTATCATCTGGTGCAGGATTTTGCCTCACGGTTTAAGGAGAAAAACGGAACCATCATCTGCCGGGAACTGTTAGAAGGAACAAATGCCAGGCCCGGAAATGAACCGGAAGGCCGGACACCGGAATTCTATGCTTCCAGACCATGTCTCAGGCTTGTGGAGGAAGCGGCGGACATTTTGGAGAAGATGTTGGAATCAGGCATACAGCAGAAATAATATAAGACAGATCCGGAAAAAAAGGTATGTCATTACTGATATGGGGACAGGCTCTTTATCTTATCTATGGTAAAGGGCCTGTCCCTTTTTGTGACAAATGAGAATCAGCAGGCTTGCGGGTAAAGAAAATTTGTGTAAATTTTTACTTTACAAGTAGTGATATATACAATATAATGTATTAGAAATCAAAAAAAGACACTAAATGTAGTGTTAAAGAGTTTTAAGTGATAAATGATACTACAAGGAGAGGGAAGAGAAAATGGGAATGAACAGAGTTGTCATAAAAAGAGACGGGCGTAAGGCTGAGTATGACAGCAGCCGGATTGAGAAAGCAATCTTAAAAGCGATTCAGGCATCTACAGACAGGGATTATGCAGGGATCGCTTCAAAGCTGACTAAGGATATCGAGACAAACCTCAGGGGACTGTATCCGGATAATGTATATCACGTAGAAGGTATCCAGGACCAGGCAGAGCGCGCTTTGATGTCCCACGGACTGTACGATGCAGCCAAAGCGTTTATCCGTTATCGTGCCGTGCATGAGAATATCCGAAATATCAGATCTGCAGAAGATTTCTGCGAGCAGACCATCATCGGATACACCGGTGAGCCGGATGTTACAGAGTTCCTGGATCCGGGTGCTGATGCTTTAGCTATGGCTGCCCAGAAGAACTGGCATGTAAAACAGAATGCATCGGTATCCTATTCTGTGGGAGCTATGATTCTGAATAACTCCGAGCGTATCAGTAAAGCTCACTGGTTGGGTAAATTCTATGATAAGGAGATCGTAGATGCCTATCAGAGCGGGGCAATCCATATTCACGACCTTGGGATGCTGACCGGATACTGCGCAGGCTGGGATCTGAAAAAACTGATCCGGGAAGGCCTCGGCGGGGTAGCAGGAAAGATTTCCTCCGCACCTCCGAAACACCTGACCTCCCTTTGCAGTCAGATGGTTAACTTCCTGGGTATCCTTCAGAATGAGTGGGCAGGAGCTCAGGCTTTCAGCTCCTTTGACACCTATCTTGCTCCCTTTGTCAAAGTAGATAATCTGACATACCATGATGTAAAACAGTGCATGCAGTCCTTCATCTATGGTGTGAATATCCCCTCCAGATGGGGAACCCAGGCTCCTTTCTCCAACATTACCCTTGACTGGACCTGTCCTGACGACCTGAAGAATCTTCCTGCTGTTGTGGGAGGAGAAGAGCAGGACTTCACTTATGGTGATTGTGAAAAAGAGATGGCCATGGTCAACAAAGCCTTCATCGAAGTTATGGTGGAAGGTGACTGTAACGGCCGCGGATTCGCCTACCCGATTCCGACTTACAGTATCACCAGAGATTTTGACTGGTCTGACACAGAAAACAACCGTCTCCTTTTCGAGATGGCCGCAAAATACGGAACCCCTTATTTCTCCAACTATATCAACAGCGATATGGAGCCCAGCGATGTGAGATCCATGTGCTGCAGACTCCGCCTGGACCTTCGTGAACTGCGGAAACAGAATGGAGGAAACTTTGGTGCCGGAGAAAACACAGGCTCCATCGGTGTTGTAACCATCAACATGCCCAGGATTGCATACCTTTCCAAGAATGAAGTGGATTTCTTCCGCCGCCTGGAGCACATGATGGATGTTTCTGCCAGATCTCTTGACATCAAGAGAAAGGTTATCAACAAATATATCGATATGGGTCTTTATCCATATACCAAACGTTATCTGCCGCAGGGCTTTGTCAATCATTTCTCAACCATAGGTCTGGTTGGTATGAACGAGGCCTGCCTCAATGCCAAATGGTTAAACAAGGATCTGACTCATCCGGAAGCAGCAGCCTGGACCGCTAAGGTACTGGATTTCATGAGAGAGAAACTCTCCGATTACCAGGAGGAGTACGGTGATCTCTTCAACCTGGAGGCCACACCTGCAGAGTCCACAGCCTACCGCCTTGCAAAACATGACAGAGAGTTATACCCGGAAATCATCACTGCGGGAGAACCCGGTGAGATCCCTTATTATACGAATTCTTCCCATCTTCCGGTGGGTTCCACGGATGATGTATTTGACGCTCTGGATATCCAGGATAATCTTCAGACCAAATACACCAGCGGTACAGTATTCCACTGTTTCCTGGGAGAGAAACTTCCCGACTGGAAAGCAGCCATGCAGCTGATCCGTACCGTTGCCGAGAATTATACATTGCCTTACTTCACCTTAAGCCCCGTTTACTCCGTATGTGAAGAACATGGATATCTGACGGGAGAGCAGAAGATTTGTCCGGTTTGTGGCAAACCGACGGAAGTATATTCCAGAATCACCGGTTATTATCGTCCGGTTCATAACTGGAACGATGGTAAGATGCAGGAATTCCTTGACAGGAAATCCTATGACATCAGATCCAGCTATGCATCCGCAAAGCATAGTTTTGCAGAGGAGATGGATACAGTTGACGCATCTGCAGCAGAGATAAAAGTGGAAGATAACAGGGAAGTTATCACTGAGACAGTGGAAGACCAGGTATTATTCTTTACCACTCCAACCTGCCCCATGTGTCATATGCTGAAGGAGAAGCATATGCTGGATGGATGCGACAATCTGGTGGAAATCGATGCATCAAAACCTGAGAATGAGAATCTGGTTCATGAATTCCAGATCATGTCGGCACCTACCCTGATCGTAATTGAAGACGGCAACGTACAGAAATATGATAACGCCAGTGGGATTATCGGCTATGTTTCAGCCCGCAACTAATCGATTATGATCATACATGGTATCAATAAATTAACCCTGCTGGATTATCCGGAGCATACGGCATGCACCCTTTTTACCGGCGGATGCAGCTTCCGCTGTCCTTTCTGTCAGAACAGTGCCCTGATCCTTCACCCGGATCAGGAACCTGCCCTGGATATGGAGTGGCTGTTCGCCTTCCTGAAAAAAAGGAAAAAGGTGCTGCAGGGGGTCTGCATCACCGGTGGAGAACCCACCTTACAGAAAGACCTTCCTTCTTTCATTCGGATGGTCCGGGAACTTGGTTATAAAATAAAACTGGATACAAACGGATATCATCCTGAGGCGGTGGCGACACTGCTTCAGGATGAATTACTTGACGCGGTGGCTATGGACATCAAGTCTTCCCCGGGAGGATATCCCATGGCATCCGGACTCCCGGAAGAAATCTTCGATATCTCCCGGATTAAGAAGACGGTGGAGATGTTGATGGACTATGGGAAGAAACACCCGGATTTCTATTATGAATTCCGCACTACCTTGGTAAAAGGAATCCACACCGAGAAAGATATGGCAGAAATCGGACACTGGCTCCGTGGAGCAAAAAATTATTTTCTGCAGCATTACGAGGATAGTGAGGGGGTTCTGGACCGGTCTTACAGTGGCTTCTCCCTGGAAGAAACAGAAGACCTGGCCCAGATCGTCAGAAAAGAGATCCCTGATGTCAGAATTCGGGGATTATAATAAAATAATCAGCCACATTTAGCTTACGAAAAAAAGAAGCGGATTGTGCGTGAGTTCCCTGAGAAAGTGTTTTCCTCACTTTCGAAGGAAACTCCGCACGATCCGCTTCTTTAATTAATAATTTCTTATCCACCCAGATAAGCTTTCCGTACTTCATCGGATTGTGCCAGTTCCTTTCCTGTGCCGGAAAGGGTGATTCTGCCGGTCTCGATGACATATGCCCTGTGGGCAACGGAAAGTGCCATCTGAGCATTCTGTTCTACCAGAAGGATTGTAGTACCTGCCTTGTTCAGATTTTTAATAATTTCAAAAATCTGATCTACCAGGATGGGGGCAAGTCCCATGGAGGGTTCGTCCAGCATCAACAGTCTGGGATCGGACATAAGAGCCCTGCCCATGGCCAGCATCTGCTGTTCTCCTCCGGAGAGAGTACCGGCGATCTGTTTGGTTCTCTCTTTCAGTCTCGGGAACTGCTCATAGACGTATTCAAGGTTTCTTGGAATATGTTCCGGTTTGGTTACGAATGCTCCCATCTGAAGATTCTCCTCCACGGTCATACCCTGGAAGATTCTACGGCCTTCCGGCACATGGGAGATGCCTTTGTAAACAATCTTGTGAGCCGGGGTCCTGGCGATGGAACTTCCCAGAAATTCAATATCACCGGTCTTGCTTCGCATAAGTCCGGAGATGGTGTGCAGAGTGGTTGATTTTCCGGCTCCGTTCGCGCCGATCAGTGTAACGATCTCACCTCTGTTTACGTCGAAGGAGATACCTTTGATAGCATGGATCGCACCGTAGAATACATTGATATCTTTTACAGTAAGTACCGTACCCATTATCTGATCTCCTTTCCTTTTCTATCGATTTTGCCGGAAACAACCTTAGCATGATCCGCTGCCGGTTTCGCCCGGTCCGGGCGGGATTCTACCTTGGATGTTACTTTGCCTTTCTTGAAGGCGGCTTCCGGATCCTGTTTTTCTATTTCCTCTTCTTCCTCCATCTTACCCCTGCTCTTACCCAGGTAGGCTTCGATAACCTGTGGGTTGCTCTGGATTTCTGCCGGGGTTCCTTTGGCGATGGTTCGGCCGTAGTTGAGAACAGCGATACCTTCACAGATTCCCATTACCAGACTCATATCATGTTCGATCAGAAGGATGGCAATCTGGAATTTGTCCCGGATCTCCTTGATGGTCTTCATCAATTCTGCAGTCTCAGACGGATTCATGCCGGCAGCAGGCTCGTCCAGAAGCAAGAGTCTGGGCTTTGTTGCCAGAGCTCTCATAATCTCAAGCCTCCTCTGGGCACCGTAAGGAAGAGAGCCGGCTTTATGATCTGCCACGTCTGTCATCTCAAACAGCTCCAGCATCTTCATGGCTTCTTCATGAATACGCTTTTCCTCTCTGCGGTATTTCGGTGAATGAAATACCGCATTCAGAAGATGATAGTCGGTGTAGGAATGAAGAGCTACTTTGATATTTTCTTCCACCGTCAGTTTATCAAAGAGACGGATATTCTGGAAGGTACGGGCCATGCCGGCCTTGTTGATATCCACGGTATTCATTCCCGCAGTGCTCTTACTGTTGAAGAAGATTTCTCCCCTGGTGGGTTCATACACCTTGGTCAACATATTGAAAATGGTGGTCTTTCCGGCTCCGTTGGGGCCGATCAGGCCTGCAATCTCGGTCCTGCCGATGGCAAGGCTGAAATTGTCAACTGCGGTCAATCCTCCGAAGTCGATTCCCAGATTCTTTACTTCCAGGACCGGTGTCATATCTTTATCCCTTTCAGGGAGGATGGTTGTATCAGGATAGGGTTCTTCTTCTCCCCACTGTTCCTTGGCGTCCACGAAGACAGCTCTGCCGCCCACATTGTCATCATAGTAGGTCAGTTCACGGTCCTCATAACCGTGACCGGTGTCGGAAATGTCAGTATTCATGGGATCGCCTTTTATGATCTTATCGTCAGCCATCTACATTTCCTCCTTTCCGGTCTCATTTTGAGCAGCTGCCTGTGCAGCTTTCTGCTCCCGTCTTTTTCTGGGACTGATTTTCTCCCATACCATGCCGGCTCTTGCGCGGATGGTAGGATTATAGGTACAGATCATTACCACGATAAGTACCACGGCATAGGTCAGCATACGGTAATCGGCGAACTGCCTCAGGGCTTCCGGAAGAATGGTCAGAAGCGTGGCGGCCAGGATACCTCCCCAGATATTACCGATACCACCCAGTACCACAAATACCAGAATCAGTACGGATGTATTGAAGTTGAATTTAAGGGGTGCCAGCGTGGAGTAGTTCTGACCGAACATGGCTCCTGCCATCCCTGCCAGTGCTGCACTCACCACGAAAGCGATGAGTTTATATTTCTTTACATTGATTCCGATGGATTCCCCGGCGATCCGGTTATCCCTGACTGCCATGATACATCTCCCATGCTTGGAGTTCTTCAGGTTCAACACAACAAAGAGTGTGAAGAGAGTCAGGAGCATGGCGGTGGTGAAAGTGGCAGTTTTGGTGACACCGGTTGCGCCGATGGCACCGGTGATGATTCTCTGATTTCCCTCCACTCCGTCAATGGTATGATTGAAGGCAAATTTCAGCTTCTTGCCGTCCAGACCGAAATAAAGAACATTCATGATATTTCTTACGATCTCCCCGAATGCCAGGGTTACGATGGCGAGATAGTCTCCACGCAAACCCAGGATAGGGATACCGATGATAATGCCTGCGATCGCAGCGGTGATGGCTCCTGCCAGCACAGCAAAGAAAAGCCGGATATTGCCGGATGGCATGGAAGCTTCCATCATCCTTGTGACGATGATGCCGGTGAAGGCTCCCACGGACATAAAACCGGCATGACCCAGTGAAAGCTCCCCTGAGATACCTACTACCAGGTTCAGGGAGATAGCCAATGAGATATAGACGCAGATGGGGACGAACTGTCCCTGCAGATTACGCCCGATCAATCCGACATTGGCACCTAACTGCAGGAGAATATATCCCACAATCAGGATTCCGTAGGATATGGTGGCTTCTTTTTTGTATTCATTTCCAAAAAATATATTCCTGAGGCG
>CAMNGO010000086.1 GCA_946538445.1 uncultured Lachnospiraceae bacterium | reverse complement strand
TGAAACTGGATTCCAAAGGTAATCTCAAGTTTACGGAATCAGGGAGTTCCTTGACCAGATTTAAAAAAGATATCTATGGGATCGTTAATTTTGACAAGCTGGAGGATGACGAGAAGAAAAAAGCAGAGCTTTGGCTTAATTCCACTCCCCAGGAGGTATATGAATACCTCAGGGTCGGGGAGAACGGTCCGGCAGGGGTCGGAAAGATGTTTGATATCTCTGACACCTACTCCATGGAGGATGCTCTGAAGATCATGTCCATCCGATATGATGCTTATATGAACCGTTATTCCCAGACTACCCCCATCACGGTGGCTACCAATATCAGCGAGAAAAGCATCGCTGAGATATCGGAGCATTCCCAGCAGTATCCTGGAGTGGAGATTGAGGTGGATTCTCTTCGAAGATACAATGATTCCATCTATTTTTCCAACATCGTCGGTTACACCGGTGTGATCTCGGAAAGTGAGATGGAAGAACTCAATGTGAATTACGAGAAAGACCAGCAGTACTCCTCCAATGATATTGTGGGGAAAACAGGCATAGAGAAAACCATGGAAACGGTGCTCAGAGGGACAAAGGGAAGGACGGATGTCCTTGTCAATAACCTGGGGCAGATCATCAAGACCGTGGATTCTGTGGATGCTACCACCGGAAATGATATCTATCTGACGATAGACAGCGATCTTCAGAAATATGCTTATAACATCCTGGAACGCCGTCTCGCCGGTATCCTGCTGGCACATCTTACCCCCAATACCGAGAGTGGGAACGATAAGATGATCCCGATCTATAATGTGTATTATGCTCTCTTTGATAATAATGTAATCGACATCGATCACATTGCATCCAAGAAAGCCAAGAACGTGGAGAAAAAGGTTTACGCCTTATTTAAAAAGAAACAGAAAGAGGTGCTTAACCGCCTTCGCAACAATATGAAGAGCGGGGATACCGCCTACAAAAATCTCTCGGAAGAGAGTCAGGAATACGTATCATACATTGTCAATCTTCTTCAGGATAACGGGATACTTAATACTTCCCTCATCGATGAGGAGGATGAGGTATACAGGGAATGGAAGAACAACAGATGCAGTCTCCGCAAATATCTGAGACGTGCCATTTCCAATGAATGGATCGACATCAGCAGCTTTGATATCGAGTCGGATTATTATGATGCAGATGAGATATATGATGCGCTGATCGACTACATTATCAATGAATTAAAAGGACAGGAAGAGTTTGATAAGATTCTGTACCGATATATGATCACCAGCAAAAAACTGAGCGGCAAAAATGTGTGTCTGCTGCTTTTTGATCAGGATGTCCTTGACAAAAATGACGATTATGAAGCCCTCAGAAAAGATGAGATGTCCGCCTACGATTTCATGGCCAACAAGATCAGAAACATTGAGATCACACCTGCCCAGCTTGCCTTGGATCCCTGCTCCGGTTCCATCATTATAACGGATCCGAAAAACGGGGATGTAAAGGCTATGGTGTCTTATCCCAATTATGACAACAACAGACTTGCCAACGGGATTGATTCCAAGTATTATGGGAAATTGGTGGAGGATAAATCATCCCCTATGCTCAATCGCTGTACACAGACCAGAACCGCCCCCGGTTCTACCTTTAAGCCGATCACATCCACGGCTGCCCTGGAAGAAGGAATCGTGGATGGAGGGGACCGGGTGAAATGTACCGGAGTTTTCGATAAGATTACTCCAAGCGCCAAGTGCTGGATCTACCCCAATGCCCATGGACAGTTGAATGTCAGTGGAGCTATTGCCGTATCCTGCAACTTCTTCTTCTACGAGATGGGCTATAAGCTGGGCACGAAGAATGGCGGCTATGTCAGCAAAGTAGGTCTGAAGAAAATCGCCAAATATGCATCCCGATACGGCCTTGACCGGAAATCCGGAGTGGAGATCTCGGAATATGATCCCAAGATTTCCGATGAGGATGCGGTTCGTTCCGCCATCGGACAGGGTACCCACAACTATACGCCAAGTCAGATTTCCAGGTACGTGACTTCCCTGGTTAATGAAGAAGACCTCCTGAATCTGACATTACTTGATAAATCCACGGACTCTCAGGGCAATGTCCTGGTGGAGTATGAGAAAAAGGTTGAGGAAAAACTGGCTTTTCCCGCTACAACCTACGGGATGATCAAGACCGGTATGAAGGACGTTGTAAATGGAAAAGACAGTTCCATAAAATATCTGTATCAGAAACAGGGATTGAAGGTGGCCGGCAAGACCGGAACGGCTCAGGAGAACAAAAAACGTCCCAACCACGCTTTGTTCATCTCTTACGCCCCTTATGATAATCCGGATATCACTATGACAGTGGTTGTTCCAAACGGTTATACTTCCGCCAATGCAGCGGAGATCGCAAGAGATATCTACAAGTATTATTTCGGGAAGACCACTGAGGAAGAGGAGAAGCAGAGAACTGCTCTGATTCCTTCCGGAAATGACAGCAGTAACGACTGATTGAGGAGAAAATATATGAAAAGTCCTGTTATAATCAAAGGTAACAAATATGGATTTCAGATTGTACTGAATCCGGATCTTTCCTTTGAGGAGCTTCTGCAGGAAGTATCTGTAAAATTCAGGGAATCCAGCGGTTTCTTTGACCGCCAGAGACCCATGGCTATCCGCTTCGATGGAAGGGACCTCACGGAAGAGGAACAGAATGCTCTGGTGGATGCAATCACGGCCAACTGTGATCTGCGCATCGGATATCTGATTGACGGAGCCCGGGATGAGGAGAAAACCTTCGCCAGAGTTATAAAGGAGAGAGAACTCATAAAATCTCCTGCTCTCAAAGAGCTGACAGCGGAAGAAGAGACCAATCCCGAAGAATTACCGTCTGAGCCGCAGGAGCTGTTCCATTCCGAACAGCCCACGGAAAAAAACGGCCAGTTTTATCGCGGCACCCTTCGATCCGGACAGAGTATCGAGGTGGATGGAAGCATCGTGATCCTCGGGGATATCAATCCGGGAGCCCAGGTGACCGCCGGAGGTAACGTGGTCGTACTGGGAAGTCTGAAGGGCATAATCACGGCAGGATACCCCTCCGATCAAAGTGCCCTGGTGGCGGCCCTGTCCATGGACCCCATGCAGATAAAAATAGGGAATATCATAGCAAGGGCACCTGACCAGAAAGCCTCCAAGAAGAAGAGGAGACTTCGCAGAAAAAAAGAAGACCCGATGGAGCCAAAGATTGCATTCGTGGAGAATAACAGTATCTTTATCGAACCCATCACAAGAGCCTTGATCAATGAGTTCAGTTCCATGTAGAATCGACGGGATCAAAGAGTATAAGACGAAATAGAAGGAGAATGATACATTATGAGTGAAGTTATTGTAATTACATCCGGGAAGGGCGGTGTCGGCAAGACAACCACCACAGCGAATATCGGAACAGGCCTGGCACAGTTGGGCAAGAAAGTCGTTTTGATCGATACGGATATCGGTTTACGTAATCTGGATGTGGTCATGGGTCTGGAAAACAGAATCGTTTATAACCTTGTTGATGTTGTGGAAGGAAACTGCCGCGCCAAACAGGCCATGATCAAGGATAAAAAATACCCGGATCTTTACCTGCTGCCTTCCGCGCAGACCAGGGATAAGACTTCCGTAACACCGGAGCAGATGAAGACTTTGGTGGACGAACTGAGAGAAGAATTTGATTATATTATATTGGACTGTCCCGCCGGGATCGAGCAGGGATTCAAGAATGCCATCGCCGGTGCGGACCGGGCTCTGATCGTTACGACCCCGGAGGTTGCTGCGATCCGGGATGCAGACCGGATCATCGGATTGCTGCAGGCTGAGGAAGTGAAGAGAATCGATCTGATCATCAATCGAATCCGTCTCGATATGGTAAAAAGAGGGGATATGTTGTCTGTGGATGATGTGCTGGATATCCTGGCCATCAATCTCATCGGAGTCGTGCCTTATGACGAGGCTATCGTAGTATCTACCAATGAAGGGGAACCGCTGGTAGGCTCCTCCTCAAAATCCGGACAGGCATATGTGAACATTTGCCGGAGAGTGACCGGAGAGGATGTACCAATGATGAAGCTTGAGGATGAAGGATTCTTCAGAAAACTGGTCAACCTCATCACAAGAGGATATTAAGGAGGGTGAACAATGGGATTCTTTGATGTATTTTTCAAGAAAAAAAATTCCAGCAATACAGCCAAAGAACGGCTGAAATTTGTTCTTGTTTCCGACCGGGCCAACTGTTCCCCGGAGACCATGGAAATGATTAAAAATGACATTATTGAAGTGATTTCAAAATATATGGAGATTGACGTTGCCGGTCTGGATATTCAGATTACCCAGACGGAGTCTGAAGGCGGAAATGGAATCGTTCCGGCTATCTATGCCAACATTCCGATTAAGGAGCTGAAGACCGGCCGCTAGGAGGCAGGTATGTTTCGGGAGAAGTATCAATTAAAAAATTACAACTGGTTTTTACTTCTTGCAGTGGTAATCACCTGTTCTTTGGGTGTGGTTTTTATCAACAGTGCTGACAGCAGTTACACCAGAAAGCAGCTGGTGGGTGTGATCGTCTGCCTTGGAATCCTCCTTTTCCTGTCATTTGTCAACTACAACTTTATCTGTGGATTGAGTAATGTGCTGTATGGAATCAACATCCTTATGCTGCTGATCGTAAGATTTGCAGGTGTCGGAGTAAACGGGTCCAGGCGATGGCTCAATCTGGGATTCACCAGATTACAGCCTTCCGAGTTCTCGAAGATCATCATGATCATCTTTGTGGCCATGTATATCCAGGAACACATGGAGGACTTCAATGAGTTCAAGACCCTGGCCAGGCTGGCGGGATTATGTGCGGTTCCACTGTTTTTAATCCTGGTGGAGCCGGACCTGTCAACAACACTGGACATAACCATTATCCTGCTGGCAGTCATCTTTGTGGGAGGACTGAGCGGAAAACTGATTCGAAGATGCCTCATCATCTTCATCCCTCTTTTTGCTCTTTTTATCTGGTACATTCAGACACCCAACCAGGTCTTGCTGGAAGATTATCAGGTGACCCGTATCATGTCATTTATCAATCCTTCCGAGTATGCGGATACCACAGCATATCAGCAGGGGAATTCTGTTATGGCCATCGGATCGGGTCAGCTATACGGAAAAGGTATCAATAATAACACACTTTCCGATGCGGGAATCTCTGTGACTGATACCGGACTTGTCTCCGAGCAGCAGACGGACTTCATCTTCTCTGTTGTTGGGGAGGAGTTTGGATTTATCGGTTGTACGATTCTCATTGCATTATTGTCTTTTATAGTGTTACAATGTTTTATAATAGCTGCCAGGGCGAAAAATATGAGTGGCAGATTAATTGCCATCGGCGTAGGTGCTCTGATCGGAGTACAGTCATTTATTAATATCGGTGTCGCCACACAGCTATTACCAAATACAGGACTCCCGCTGCCTTTTATCAGTTATGGACTGACTTCTTTGCTCAGCTTGACTGCGGGCATTGGAATCGTGATTAATATCGGGCTGCAGAGGCATTATTAAAGGAGGAGAAAAATGAATATCGGATTGGTAGCACATGATGGAAAAAAGAAACTGATGCAGAATTTCTGTATCGCTTACCGTGGGATATTGAATAAACATGAGCTCTATGCCACTGCCACCACCGGCAGACTGATCGAAGAAGTGACAAATCTGAATGTACATAAATATCTGGCCGGCAGCCTGGGAGGAGAGCAGCAATTGGGATCCCAGATCGAACACAATCTGATCGACATGGTTATTTTCCTGCGCGACCCCCTAAGCAAGCAGGTGAATGAGCCGGATCTCTTTAATATTCTCCATCTCTGCGATGTGCACAACATACCTTTGGCATCGAATCTCGCCACTGCCGAGCTTCTGGTGAAAGCTTTGGAGAGGGGAGATCTCGAATGGAGAGAAATGTATCGTTAGGAGTTAGTTTATAATGAAAAGACGTATTGCACTGCGTTTTCTATGTATTTTGACAATTGTCTGCCTGTGTAGCGGCTGCAAGAGATTCTCCTTTCAATATGGGGACAGATTCGACGAATACTACGCTCAGACACGGGGAGAAAATGATAAGGAATCCGGCATGGCCGAAGATCTGGCTGTTTTATCCAAAGCGGAGGATAAAGCTTTTGCCATGCAGTCAAATGATTATGCCGACCTTCTCATCAATGACACCACCAATGAGGTGATTACTTCTTATCGTTGTTTTAAAAAATTATACCCGGCAAGTGTCACCAAGATCATGACGGCTTTGCTGACCCTGGAGTCCGGCAAACTGAATGATACGATCACTTTGGAGCATAATACCAATGTCACGGAAGACGGGGCTGTGATCAGTACACTGGTCAAGGGAGACACCGTCACTGTGGAAGAAGTGTTACGGACCATGCTTGTGAAATCAGCCAATGACTGTGCTGTGATCCTGGCAGAGTATATCGGTGGGACCACAGATCATTTTGTGGATATGATGAATAAGCGAGCCAGAGAACTGGGAGCCACTCACACTCATTTTGTGAATCCCAGCGGTTTACATGATGACGATCATTATACCACTGCTTATGATCTCTATCTGATTTTCAATAAGGTCGTGGAATATGATACATTTGTTGATTTTGTATCCATGAAAGATAATACCATGACTTACAAAAACAGTTATGGACAGGAAGTCCATGAATACATGCAGAGTACCAACCACTATCTTCTGAACGAATACCCTGTTCCGGAGGGAGTGATCATGTACGGCGGCAAGACAGGAACCACCTCCCTGGCGAATTCCTGCCTTATCCTGATGACGGAAAATGAAGATGGGGAGAGGTTCTTCAGTGTGGTATTGGGATCTAAGACCAAGGATACCCTCTATCACTCCATGTCGGAATTGTTGGAGAAAACCTTGAAATAGAGGTTGTGATTTTTTGTCATATAAACTATAATGGAATAAGAAAATTAAGATTATGTATATAGTCTGATAATAAGGAGGGCAAGGCCATGATAGATATTATTGCCGGTCCAAAGGGCCGAGGAAAAACAAAGATTTTACTTCAGAGAGTGAATGACGATATTAAGACAACACACGGAACAATCGTATATCTGGACAAAAACAGCAAGCATATGTATGAATTGAACAACCAGATCAGACTTATCGTAGTTCCTGAGTTTGACATCATTGATACTGATATGTTTATCGGATTTATCGCCGGTATCCTGTCCCAGGACCATGATCTTGACAAGATCTTCCTGGACAGCTTCCTGACCATCGCATTTATCAAAGATAACCTTTTAGAGTGTGTCCGTTATTTAGATAGATTATCCAAGAAGTTTGATGTTGATTTTATCCTCAGTGTATCCCAGGCGAAAGAAGAGCTGCCGGAAGAGATACAGGATATGGTTTCTGTAGCCCTTTAAGGGACGCGGGATCATTCGGGATATGATCTGACAGCATGAAAATCATAGCCAGTGATTGAAAAGTATGCCTCATAGTGATATGGGGCATTTTCCTTTCTGCTATCAAAAAAGGGGAGCAGTATGACACAGAAACAAGAAAGATATCGGAGTTATTCCGGTTATCTGAAAGAAAAATATGGGGAAAAAGTGTATAAACTTCCTGTGAATCTCCCTGTCTCCTGTCCGAATCGCATGGAAGGTCAGGGATGCAGCTTCTGTTCCGAGATAGGAACCGGCTTTGAGGCGGCACCGGCCCGGATTCCGGTAAAAGAACAGCTGATCCGGTCAAGAGAAAAGATTGAAAAGCGGTATCATGCTCACAAATTTATCGCATATTTCCAGAATTATACCAATACCTTCCTGCCCCTGCCTGCACTGCTGTCCTACATGGAAGAAGCATTGTATTGCCCGGAGATCGTTGAGATCTCCCTCTCCACGAGACCGGATTGTATCCGGGATGATTATCTGAGAGCTTTTGATGACTTTCGACAAAAGACAGGGGTTGAGATTTCTCTGGAGATCGGGCTCCAGACGGTAAACTATCACACTTTAAAGAAAGTGAACCGCGGACATGGTCTGGCGGAATATCTGGACGCAGTCCAAAGAATATCCCGCTACGGATTCCCAATCTGTACCCATATGATCCTGAATCTTCCCTGGGATGATATGGAAGACGTAATCGAATCAGCCAGGATTCTCTCTGCTTTATCTGTAGACATG
>CAMNGO010000085.1 GCA_946538445.1 uncultured Lachnospiraceae bacterium | reverse complement strand
AGTTTATATTCCTGTATTTTTCAGCCGAACCCTTCATTGTATTTAGCACTCTGCTATCATACCCAGTTTGGGATTATCAAATCTCTTCTCCGGCAACCGCTATGTCACCATCGCGATTCCTCTGGCCATCATTTTTGCCGTCCTGGTATGGTTCGTCATGTCCAAGACCAAACTGGGCTATGAGCTCAAAGCCACCGGTTTTAACAAAAATGCCGCCAAATATGCCGGCATGAAGGAGAAAAAGAACATAATCCTTACCATGTTTATCTCAGGCTGTCTGGCAGGACTGGGAGGCATCGCCTATATTACCGCCGGCGTCAGCGAGTGGAAATTTGAGAATGGCGTGGCGGGATTCGGCTTCCTGGCTCTGGCCGTTATGATCTTCGGCCAGTGGAAACCGGTCAACATCGCACTGGCAGCCCTCCTCTTCGGACTCCTCAGGGCTCTGTCCAATGTATACACAGGTTTCCACGGCCTGGTGGCCCTGGGCCTGCCAAGCACCTTGTATAACATGCTTCCCTACATCATCTCCCTTCTGGTCCTGGCCATAGCTTCCACCAACAGCCGGGCCCCGAAAGCAGAAGGTATCCCTTACGATAAGGGGCAGAGATGATCATATATGATTCCATCAAAAAAGGCTGTCTTAGGACAGCCTTTTTCTATGGTATTTTTTGGGTGTTACATGGTTAACGCCATGGGATCACAACATTTATTAATTCCCCCGGTTCCGACACCAGATAGTCTGCTCCGGCGCCTTGAAGCTCCTCAAGGCTTCCATAGCCCCAGAGCACGCCGGCACTGGTTAAGTCATTCTTTTTTGCGCCTTCGATGTCCTGATCACGGTCTCCGACCATCAGGACTGACTTCTTATCTTCTATCTCCAGTTTATCCAGCAGATCTGCAATCACATCCGCTTTCTTGCTGATCCGTCCGTCCATGGTGGCCGCACCGATGTATTCGAAATACTGATACAGGTCAAAATGCTTGAGGATCTCCAGGGCAAACTCATATGGTTTGGATGTGGCCAGAGCGATAAATACCTCTCTTCTCTTCAGCTCTCCCAGCATCTCCGGGATCCCTTCGTATACCGAGTTTTCGAATATCCCACCGGCACGGAAGTATTCCCTGTAATATTCGATGGCATCATTGGCCTGGATTTCAGTGAATCCATAGTATTTCTGAAAGGACTCCAGGAGTGGCGGTCCGATAAAGGGATACAGTTTCCTTCTGTCCGGTTCGATGATATCGAACTTTTTTAATGCGTACATGACCGAATTCGTGATGCCGATCCCCGGATCCGTCAGAGTTCCGTCCAGGTCAAATAAACAATACCGGTAGGTCATTTCTTCTCCCTCTTCTTCTTGCTTCTTACCACTTATACCGTTCGTTTCCGGACTCTATCACTGTACCGGCAGAGCTTTTTCCACCGGTGTTATTGGTGATAACGAGCGCGTTTTTCTTGCCTTTTTTACAGTAGATTTTATTGTTGCTTATAGTGAGGCTGCCATATTGGGACTTGGAATGGGAACAGAGCTGGAAGCCTTGTCTTCCACCCATGATGGTATTATTCATCACCGTATTGACACTGGTGGGGAGTATGGAATTCTTTCCGAAGACTGCCATGTGACAGCCGATGGAATAGGCCTCTCCCGTCCGTTTACTGTTCGTGATGATGGTGTTATTCTGAACGGTTACGTTCCCCGCATTGAACAGGGCAAGGGCTTCCGATTTAAGTCCCGTGATCACGGAATTGGTGATCGTGATCTTGCTGTGGCATTTATTGCGGTATTTTTTATCCTTCTTTGCATAGTTGGCGCAGATACCCCGGTTGCCCTTCACCACACACCCGTCGATCATGATATTATTACATGGCAGGCCGTTACGATATTTGGAGGAAAGGAAGGGTGCGGTATGGGGAGCTGCCAGATCGATCTGAATCATCTCTTCCACACTTTTCGCTTTTCCTTTTCCCTGGGCCACCACATTGCATTTCTTTATGGACACGTCCTGGCATCCCACCAGCTCGATCCCGTGTCCTTCTGCATTCGTGGTCTGTATGTCCAAGCCTTCCAGAATGATCCTTCTGCAGTGGGCAAAGCTGAAAGAGGTTCCTTTATTCCCCTTTTTCTTGTTGGAGACCCATCTTCCACCCCGGATCACGATATTATACATGGAACTGTAGTCCTTCTTGTAATTCTTGGGATCATTTCTGACTGCGCTTTTCTTAACCACGAGAGTTGCCCCTGTGGCATCGATCGTCTGATTGCTGTTGAGCCAGATCGGGTAGGACAGGTAGTAGGTCTTCCCTTGCAGGAGCTTCACATATCCGGTTGTTCTCAATTCCTTGTTGATCGCCAAAGCATCTTTCTTATCAGCAGTTGGTTTCACCACACCTGCCTGTGCATCAACCCCACGAAGGATGAGAACAGACAGGGCAACGAGAAATAGCCATCTTTTCATAAATGTACTTTCCCTCCCTGAATATTCGGCTACAGTCAGATCGTAGCAATAACCTCTACTTCACAGATTGCACCCTTGGGCAGGGACTGTACACCGACACAGGACCTGGCAGGTTTTTCGGTAAAATATCTGGCATACACTTCATTGAAAGCAGCAAAATCATTGATGTCTGTGAGGAAACACAGCGTTTTTACCGCATTTTCCGCCTTTGAACCGGCTGCTTCAAGGATGGCAACAAGGTTTTTCATGACCTGTTCCGTCTGTTCCTCGATAGTCTTCCCAACCAGTTCTCCCGTTGCCGGATCAAGGGCAATCTGACCGGACGTATAAACCATTCCATTTACCACAACTGCCTGAGAATAAGGCCCCACTGCTGCCGGGGCATTCTCCGTATAGATTTTATTCATTCTTTTTTCTCCTCTCTCATAAAAAAATGTATCTGTATTATACCACAGCGGTTCATCCGATACCACATGCAATCGGAATCGCCTTGACGAATCCGGATTGAAAAATACAGGGAATCGTTCTATTATTATCCTATAGCAAAAAATTTACAAATAACAGGGATATCCCCTGCTGACTAAAACTACCGGAGGTTATTATGGGTGCATTAGATGGTTTGAAGATTCTTGATTTTTCCACTTTACTTCCCGGCCCTTATGCCACAATGATGCTGGCTGATATGGGGGCGGAAGTTCTGAAGATCAGTTCCGCAGGGAGGCCTGATCTGGTGGTGAATTATGAGCCCTATATCGGGGACAGCGGCATCTCCGCCTGCCAGGCCTGGCTTGGCAGAAACAAGAAGACCATGTTTCTCAATTTAAAGACAGAGGAAGCCAGGGAGATTATCAAAGAGCTTATCATGGACTACGATATCATACTGGAGCAGTTCCGCCCCGGGGTTATGGCCAGGATGGGAATTGGTTATGAAGACCTGAAAGCCGTCAATCCCAGGCTCATATACTGTGCCCTGACCGGGTATGGACAGACCGGTCCTCTTAAGGACGCCGCAGGACATGATATCAATTATCTGGCCAGAAGCGGTATCATCTCTCACGCCGGAAAACAGGCAGGCGGTCCTTCTTTGATGAACTTCCAGATTGCCGATGTGGCTGTGGGGTCCATGAATTCCGTGATCGGGATTCTGGCGGCAGTCTACCATCGCAGTATGACAGGAAAAGGCCAGTTTGTCGACATCTCCATGCTGGATGGATGCATTCCATTTAACAGTCTGGATGGAGCCGGTTTCCTGGTGTCCGGCAAGCAGCCCGGCAGAGAACAGGAATTGCTCAACGGCGGCTGTATCTATGATTACTATGAGACGAAAGACGGAGAGTATATGAGCGTAGGCTCTCTTGAACCGAAATTCTGGAAAGAATTCTGCAAGGGGATTGGGCGGGAAGATCTGATTCCGGAGACGGTATGGCCTAAGGATATTGACCGGGTAAAAGGAGAAATCCGGCAGATTTTTAAAACAAAAACAAAAGAAGAATGGGTGGAAATCTTCGATCAGTATGATGCCTGCGTCCAGCCGGTCCTGAATCTGAAGGAAGCCCTCCTGGAAGACCGGCACATCAAAGACCGAAACATGGTTGTTGAGGTTCCTATGCCTACATACCCGGGGAAGAATGTGAAGCAGATGGCCACTGCCATCCATCTGAGCGAAAGTCCCTGTGAATACAAATATGCCGGATATCCACTGGGATACCACACCAGGGAAATCATAGAGTCTCTCGGAAAAGATTATGATGAATTAAATATCAAAGGAGTATTCTCATGATAAAGGAGGGGGTAGATAACCCCCTCCTGCTCTCTTATTTTATGGTATCTGTGATCATACGGATTGCCTCGGATTGTTGTTCTGAAGCAGAGATGGAAGCTGGCCCGTCACCGGCCTGGTCTCCGTAATTACCGAACTGGGCATGATTGCCGCCTTCGATGGTATATTCATAGTATCGGTCCGGGGCCATCCTGCGACCTGCTTCGATATTTTTTTTGTTGACAATCCGATCTTCCGTCCCATAGATTACCATCTCCATCATAGACTCATCCAATTCTTTGGTGGAATAGGATGCCAAATGAATGAGACCCTCCACCATATCGCTATGGTCGGCAGCATATTCCGCTGCCATGGCTCCCCCAAGGGAATGTCCTCCCATATAGTAATGGACATAGCCACCCTTTTGGATAATGGGCTCTGCCTTATTGATCCCCAGGAAAGCAAACCGCAACGGCATCTTCACCAGACAGACATCCATATCATTTTCAGCCAGCTGATGGAGAAGCGGTGCGTATGCAGTCTCCTCCACTTTGGCACCGGGATAGAAAATGTATACATTTTCATCCGAAGGGCCATCGAAAAACCATCCGTATTCTGTCTCGGATACTTTGACCAGATTATCTGAAGCCAATGCGTTAATCGCTGTCTCATCCACATGATAATAAAAACTCGCATAGATAAGGAATACTACAACAAGGACGGCTATACCTACAAGCGGTGTGATCCAGATTAGATGTTTTTTGTTAAATTTCTTATGGTCTGAAACGTTATCCTGCATGAAGAACCCTCCATAATCCCCGGAAAACAGGCTCCGCCACATCAAAGAATCCTTTGAATGTGGCGGTTTGTCTCACATAATATAAATGGAGTATAGGGGGATCGAACCCCTGACCTTCAGATTGCGAACCTGACGCTCTCCCAGCTGAGCTAATACCCCGTAGGCAGCAAACAGTTCCCGCATGATACCGGCATTTCTTTTTGCTGTCATTTTAACTATAGATAGTTTAGCATATTTTCTATAACTTAGAAATAGAAAATTCCTTCCAAAATCCCGGATTATATCAGGATATACCCTCTCCATCCACGGACAGAATAATAGGATTCGGCACCATTGTGAAAGGTAAATACTGTATCGTATCTCCGTTCACAAAACAAGGCTCCTCCTCGCTGACGGATTCTCTCCGGAGTTGCGATCCATGAAGAAGTTTTCAGATCATACTCACCAAGGGTCTGCAATCGTCGATAAAGTGATTCAGTCATAAGTTGCACTCCCATTTCCTGAGCCTGCTGAGCCGCGCTTCCTGCAGGAGGATTCTTCTTGCGTTTCCTTAAAGCTTCCCCATCATAACACAGACTTCTTCTCCCTATCGGAGTCTCTTTCGAACAATCGCAGTAGATAATCTGATCCGTATCCCCATCAAGCCCAATGGTATCCGGCTGGCCTCCGCTTTCTTCCATGTTTTTAAGGACTTCAAGAGCCTCCGGGTGCTCAATCAGGCGCCTTTCCACTTCTTCCCATTCCAGGTTCGGATGTCTGTTACTATTTTCAAGAAATCTGGTCTTTAAACATTCAAGCATATTAGATGTTCCTCCCATTCAGGCGATAGATAGCCCCCTCTTTTCCAATTTGCCGGATCTCTCCTTCCCGGATTTGGTATGCTTCCCCACGAATCTCTGCAAAATCTTCTGTCTGCAACAGATAACTCCCGTCAACGATGGCATAAAAGGTATGTCCCATGCTGTCCGGGTATGTGATATCCTCCATGAGACGCATCCCGTCCAGATAGTCATATTTCACAGCGTTATAGTGTGGCAGTACATTATATTCTGTAAGGGCAAGCCCCGGTATAAACCGTTGATAGGAGGGATCTGTGGCTTCTCCAGGCATCTCCGGCTGAGCATATACGATCCGGGCACAATTCATGGTCCCTGCACTGATGCCCATGACAATCCCCTGGTAGCCACGAAACCGGTCAGCCAGATTGATTGTTTTAAAGAATTCATTTTCTGTAGGGACGTGGCCACCTCCAAGTATGATGAAATCATAACTATGTAGGGCATCCGCTTTCTCTTTCCCATTCCGGGAATCACATATGTCCATACAGGAACAGGATAGTCCGGTGTCCTCTAAGATCCCTTCAAAATCCTCTCTCATCCTGTCATTTATCTCATAGTCATCCGGAAAAGCAGATATAAGCATACATCTGGCATCTTCCGGCCAATACTTCTTTAGTTCGTCTACCATACCATTCTTGGGATTAAAACCAACATAATCCAAGGGTTCCTCACTTCTATAGATGCCTATGGGACTACTTGTAAGAAACAGTTTCATTTTCTCCCTCCATCACGATTTTTATTCTTCTCCTCTTTCCTTAAACATTTTATCACATTGGAAAGGCCACTGCATCATGATATAGGCCTTTTAACAAATCGATAAATTCTTTCAGTCCCGTTCTTGTATCATTTTTGTGGGTGCATAGCACACAGGAAAAGCTTTCTTTACAGTCGAAGGGTGTCCAGGCAAATTGCCCGCTGTGATCATTCAGAAATCCGGGAGCAAGACAGACCCCTTTCCCCGCCGCCACATAAGTAAGGGTGCTATCATGGTCGGCACTGTTGAAATAATTTACTTTCCCGGTAGAGATCAGCCTCTGCTGCACGGCTTTTAAAGCAGGAGGAGATCCTCCACCCACCATGAGGGTCCTTCCATACAGGTCTTCTTCTGTCAGGAGATTCTTAGAAGTCATCGAGTCCTCCCTCCGTGTAATCAGATAAATATGACTCCGGAACAGATCATGGACATCGATTCCCGGGATCTGCTTTGTGTGTTCTTTCAATGCAAAAAGAATATCACTTTCATTTCTCAGAAAACCCTCCACACCATTCTCGTACTCGAACCTGGGTGTGATCTGTATATCCGGTTCCCTCTCACCAAAAATCTTTATAGCCTCCGGCAGAAAATAAACCGCCTGTCGCACCATCAAACTGATCGTTATATTATCTTTATATCTGGCGCTGAAGTTCTGCCCCTGCTCAATGGCCCGCTTCATCTCTTCCCGCATATTGGCAAGATAAGAGACAAATTGAGACCCGGCCGGTGTAAGAGAAGCCCCTCTTCCGCTTCTCTCATAGATTGCAAATCCCACCTCTTCTTCCAATAGTTTGATCTGGTAGGTCAATGTCGGCTGGCTGACGAACATGTTATCTGCCGCACGACTAAAATTCAGGGTATGGGCAAGCTCTATACAATAATCAATCTGCTTGGTATTCATATTCATTCCACCTTATTATTTAATTATTAAATCAATTATATATTATTTCGATTGGATTTTTCAATCTATTTGTGAGATATTATCCTCAGAAAGATTAAAACAAAGAAATGAAACGGAGGAAATTAAAATGGCAAAAACATTAATCGCATTTTTTTCAAGAGCAGATGAGAACTATTTCGGCGGAGCAATGAGATACGTCAAAGTAGGCAACACAGAGATCGTCGTGAATGGCATGAAAGATATGATCGAAGCTGACACCTTTAAGATTGAGATGAAAAACCCCTACTCCCCGGTCTATATGACCTGTATCGAAGAGGCTAAGAGGGATCTTCAGTCCAATGCCAGACCTGAACTTACCAGCTATCCGGAAAGCATTGATGATTACGATACCGTAATCCTGGCTTACCCAAACTACTGGGGAACCATGCCCATGGCAGTATATACTTTCCTTGACCGCTATGATTTCACCGGCAAGACAATCCTTCCCCTCTGTACCAACGAAGGCAGCGGAATGGGTTCTTCTGTGCAGCAGATCAAGAAGCTGGCACCCGGAGCTGATGTTAAGAAAGGTCTTCCTGTCAACGGCAGCAGTGCTGCAAATGCCGGAAGAGCCGTTAAGAGATGGCTTGCAGATAACGGGCTGATCTAAGGGGACGAGGAACATGAACGAGATTGAAATGATCCGGGAAATATACCGCAGATACTGGGAATATATGATCAATAAAGATG
>CAMNGO010000084.1 GCA_946538445.1 uncultured Lachnospiraceae bacterium | reverse complement strand
TCACGGTCTGCCTTATTCCAGCCGGCAGGGCATCCGATATAAAAACACTGGTTGTCTCCACGGACCAGATCTCCGGACAGAAGCAACTCGCCCAGTACCCCCGCCGCAAAGCTTTTGATATCATTTCTTGCAGCGGTGTCCGTCAGAAACCGGCTCTTGAACCTCAATCTTCTGACCAGCACATCCGGATCGTAACAGGCACCCTCACCGATCAGGAGCTGTCCGTCCTTTTTCATGGCATAGGCTGTGATAAAGCTGCCGGCCTCCTGAACAGGTATTACCTGAGGAACCTCTTCCTCTCCCTTTATGATTCTGGTTACGGCGCTCTCCGCATCCCCCAAGTCAAATCCATAAAAGCGTTCCATATATTATCCTCTCTTGGCTGAAGCCATCCCTTTCTTCAGGAGTTTACCGTCGGCAACCAGGGCAGGGCGGATCGTTCCACTCTTGTAGGCAGGAATCATATCGAACCAACCGCGGTTGTCCAATGCTCCGGTCTCCTCCTTCCCCCTCTGTTTCCGAACATCCTGAGTCCAGTCAACCACATCGATGTTTTTTCTGTGCAGATAGAATCTGATCTGGGAGATCTCTTCTTCTGCCTGGCCGTCACCGCCCCTTCTGCCGTAGGCATCCTCCAGCAGCTGAGAAAGCAGTTCCAGTTCCGCAGGATCCATGGCAGATACCTGTTCTCTCGTGCGCTCCCTCTCCGCCTGTTTGTCGGAATTCCGAACATCTTCCAGACACTTGTCAATGACCAGGATTACAGACAGGAGATAATTATACAGCTTGGAAGCATCGATCTTTGTCTCTGCATGCAATGCCTCATGTGAAGTCTCTTTTTTTCTGCTCAACATCCCGGCAAAAAACGATGCGATGATGGTCAGCAAAGGTATGACCGCCAGCAGATATCGGGGAGGCAGCCCGGCAGATCCCTTTGCGGCAGAGTTGGCAAGCATCTGTATACCCACCACCGTGACAAGGGCGCCCACCAGCCCAACCAGCAGAAGCAGACCACCCAATTTCGACATCTTCCTGGCGGGAGCAGTCTTCCCATAGTCTATCCTGCCATAGATATTGGTCTCCCCGGCACTGTCAACCAGGGAGCAGGCCGCTTTCGCCGTCTGTATCATAGAGCTGGCTGCCTCTCTGACTCTGGCGCTCTCTTCCTGATCATTAAATGTATACAGCATGCGATCCAGTTCCGAATTCAGAACACGGATCACCGATACAGTATCCGTACCGCTTACTGCCGACATCAGATGCTCTCTGTTTTGTTCAAATATACCCTGAAATGTCATAACCGGTCCTCCAGTAAGAAGAAAACTATAGTTGGTTTCATCATATCATATCTATGATAAAAATAACATCGCAAAAGAAAAAAAGGAGCCTGAGAACAGACTCCTTTTGAACAAACAAATCAATTATAAAAATCAGGCTTTGCCGATGGAACCGAAGATTTCCATCTTCTCTTTTACTTTTGCTTTGATAGCTTCTGTGCCCGGAAGTAAAAGCTTACGAGGATCAAATCCCTTACCCTGAAGGTCTTTGCCTGCCTCGATGTATCCACGGGTAGCTTCTGCGAATACAAGCTGGCACTCTGTGTTAACGTTGATCTTGGAAACGCCGAGAGAGATGGCTTTCTTGATCTGGTCATCCGGGATACCTGTACCACCATGTAATACCAGTGGCATATCTCCTGTCAGAGCCTGAATGTCATCAAGAACGTCAAATCTTAATCCCTGCCAGTTTTCCGGATACTTGCCATGGATGTTACCGATACCGCAAGCCAGCATGTCAATGCCGAGATCAGCGATTGCTTTACATTCCTTCGGATCTGCACATTCTCCCTGTCCGATAACGCCGTCTTCCTCGCCGCCGATGGAGCCAACTTCTGCCTCAAGAGAGATTCCAAGTACGCCACAAGCATCTACGAGAATCTTTGTCTTTTCGATATTCTCATCGAAAGGAAGGCTGGATCCGTCGAACATAACGCTGGAGAAACCTGCGTTGATACATTTCTTTGCTCCTTCAAAGGAACCATGGTCAAGATGAAGAGCTACCGGAACAGTGATGTTTAACTCTTCCAACATACCATTAACCATACCAACGATTGTCTTATAACCAGCCATATATTTTCCGGCGCCTTCAGATACGGCAAGAATAACCGGGGATTTGCATTCTTCTGCAGTCTGAAGAATAGCTTTTGTCCACTCCAGGTTGTTGATGTTAAATGCTCCTACTGCATAATGTCCAGCTTTTGCCTTCTGAAGCATCTCTTTAGCTGATACTAATCCCATTTTGATCTACCTCCATCATTAAATTATAATATTATACTTTATAGAGTACGGATTTATTATAACTCTTTTTCTTGGAAAAGAAAAGAAGCCTGTATTATTTTTTTTATTCCTTGAACTCAAGACCGTATTTCTCGATGAGGCCCTGACGTAAGGCCATGTACTTTTCGTTCTGCTTCTCATTGATCAGCTGCTGCATGATCTTGGGATATACTTCTTCAAAAGAAGCCACAGATCCCTGCTCCAGAGAATCGATATGGATCAGGTGGTATCCGAAAGTGGTTTTTACAGGCCCGATCAGCTTTCCGACTTCCCCCTCAAAAACTGCCCGGTCGAATTCCGGAACCATCTGGCCTCTTCCGAAGGTTCCCAGATTACCCCCCTGGGCTTTGGATGGGCACTTGGAATATTCCTGTGCAGCCTGAGCAAAAGTTTTCACTCCATCTTCGATCTCTTTTCTGATCTTATGGATCTCCTCCTCCGTATCTGTGAGGATATGTTTCGCTGTGGCCTGAGGTCCTTTTTCAAACTGCCCCTTGTTTGCTTCATAGAAGGCCTGACATTCCTCTCTTGTGGCCGTGATGTCTTTCACTTCCTCGGTCAGGGAATACTGGCTGAGCAGCTCCACCCTGGCATTTTTCATGATGGCTTTGAATTCTTCTGACTGGTCGTACCCTTTATCCTCCCCGAGTTTTTCGAACAGGAAATAGTTGGTGTACTGGGTGAGAGCCTGTCTCCTCCCTTCAGGTGTCTGTATATAAGCCTGTTGCTGCTCCGGGATTCTGGCTGTAAATTCCTGGAATTCTTTTTCTGTAACCTCTCTTCCGGCCACGATGGCAACGATATGTTCTGACATGATAACTCCTCTCATTCTATGCTGACAGATTCAGATCCTAATAAGCTTTTCCGAAGTAAACTTCATATTTTGCCGGTTTCCCGCAGTGTACACAGGTATCGGCATGCCTTGCCTGAACAAAGGGGATGCAGCGTGTGGTGGCACCGTTTTCTTCTTTGATGGCCTCCTCACACTCTGTCTCGCCGCACCACATGGCGCGGATGAATCCCTGTTTTTCATCCAGGATCTGATTGAACTCCTCCCAGTTATGGGCGATATGAGTATTGTTTTCCAGATGAGCCTTGGCACGATCGTACATGTCTTTCTGCATCTGCTCATGAACCCGGGCGAGGGTCTCTTCCAGATCTTCCAGAGCTGTGACGATCTTCTCACGTGTGTCACGCCTTACGATGACAGCCTGTCCTTTCTCGATGTCTTTAGGACCGATCTCGATACGGGTCGGAATTCCCTGAATCTCCTGCTCACTGAATTTCCAGCCGGGGGATTTGTCCGAATCATCCACCTTGACGGAGAATCCGGCTTTCTTTAATCTGGCACAGATCTCATCCGCCATCTCCAGGACTCCCGCTTTCTTCTGCTGGATCGGGATGACCATGGTCTGAACCGGCGCGATCTTCGGAGGAAGAATGATACCGCTGTCATCGCCGTGAACCATGATGATGGCTCCGATGATACGGGTGGAAAGCCCCCAGGATGTCTCATGAACCGGAACAAGTTTATTTTCCTTGTTGGCATAGGTTATACCGAAGGCTTCCGCAAATCCGGAGCCGAAATTATGGCTGGTTCCGGACTGCAGGGCTTTGCAGTCATGCATCAACGCTTCTATGGTGTAAGTGGCGATGGCTCCTGCGAATTTCTCTTTATCTGTCTTCTGTCCCTTAACCAAAGGTATGGCAAGGCATTCCTCCACAAAGTCCGCGTAGACATTCAGCATCTGGATGGTTCTCTCCTCCGCTTCCTCGGCTGTGGCGTGGAAGGTATGGCCCTCCTGCCACAGGAACTCTGCCGTGCGAAGGAAAGGACGGGTGGATTTCTCCCAACGAAGAACGGAACACCACTGATTGTAAACCACCGGCAGATCCCGGTGAGAATGCACGATGTCTTTTACATGGTCGCAGAACAAAGTCTCGGAAGTCGGACGAACGCAAAGTCTCTCATCCAGTTCTTCCTGTCCGCCCACAGTAACCCAGGCCACTTCCGGGGCGAATCCTTCCACATGATCTTTCTCTTTCTGAAGAAGGCTCTCCGGAATCAGCATCGGAAGATAGACATTCTGTACGCCGGTTTCTTTAAAACGGCGGTCCAGCTCCTTCTGAATGTTTTCCCAGATGGCATATCCTCTCGGACGATAGATCATACATCCCCTGATGTTGGAGTATGATACCAGTTCCGCCTTGACGCAGACATCTGTGTACCAGCGGGCGAAATCTTCTGCCATGGGAGTAATCGCTTCAACAAGCTTTTTTTCTTTTGCCATAATAATATTTTCCTTTCCTGCTAATATGCCTCCACATCCATGAGATCAAAAGCTTCTCCTTTCGGGTCCACCTTAAAGGTTTTCTCCTCCCCGGTCCCGGGGTGGATGAAGGCAATTCTTGTAGAATATAAACCCAGTTCCGTATACTGTTTTTTCCTTTTCCGGAAGATCGGGTTATACTTGGTATCTCCATATAAACCCAGGCCTCTTGCTGCGAACTGAACACGGATCTGGTGGTGTCTTCCCGTTTCCAGATAGATGAGAACCCAGGACAAAATACCATCTTTTGTCTCTATCTCATCGATCAGTTCGTAGTCCAGCACTGCATGCCTGGCCCCTTTTGTACCCGGGGCAACAACACTAGTCGTATTGTTCCTTCCGTCTCTCAGGAGATCATCCTCAAAGCTTCCTGCCTCCTCCGGAAGGCTTCCGCATACGATAGCCTGGTAACATTTTTCAAATTCATGATTTTGGATCTGTAAACTGAGTTGTGCCGCAGCTTCCCTGGTTTTCGCAAAAACCATCAGGCCACCCACCGGGCGATCCAGGCGGTGGACGACTGCAAGATAAGGTTCTTCCTCCCCTTCCTGCCTCTCATACAGAAGATGTTTCAGGTAGGTCTCCACATCCATGTCCCTGGTGGAATCACTCTGGGTAGGCATACCGATAGGTTTCTCACAGACCAGGATCCAATCATCCTCATAGAGAACGGGTACTCTTTTCCCTCTGCTCAATCTGCCGGTTCTCCTTTCTTTGCGCTCATCACCCTGCTAAGATGCAACAGCTGATCAAGAATCGCATCTGCCACGTCATCTTTGGACATGATCTCCAGGGAGATCTCTTCATCTGCCGTGATCATGGTGACTACATTTGTGTCCGTTCCGAATCCGGCACCTTTTACTTTCAGATTATTGGCGACGATGATGTCCAGTTTTTTCTTATCCAGTTTCTTTCTGGAGTTCTCAAGCATATTCTGGGTTTCCATGGAGAAACCACAGATGATCTGTCCTTCTTTTTTATGCTCTGCCACATAACCAAGGATATCCTGGGTCCGCTTCAGTTCGATGATCATATCGCCGTCTTTCTTTTTTACCTTCTCATCACTTACCACGGAAGGGGTATAATCTGCCACGGCTGCCGCCTTAACCAGGAAATCCGAACCTTCCAGGTTGTCTCTCACCGCTTCAAACATATCCTGGGCAGAGACGATATCAACCTTTTTGATAAAGGGCACGTCATTCAGCTGGGTAGGACCTGAGATCAGGGTGACATCCGCCCCCCGCAGCATGGCCCTTCTCGCAACCGCATATCCCATCTTTCCGGTGGAATGGTTGGTGATATAACGGACCGGATCGATGGATTCCCTGGTGGGTCCGGCTGTGACCAGAATCTTCTTTCCTTTCAGGTCTTTCTCACAGGCGATCTCTCTCAGGATGTATTCCATAAGGGTCTCGGGCTCAGGCATCTTACCTGCGCCGGTGTCCCCGCAGGCCAGGTATCCCACTGCAGGATCAATGACCTCATAACCGAAACTTTTCAGTTTTTCGAGATTTTGCTGCAGGATCGGATTCCGGAACATATTTACATTCATTGCCGGTGAGAACATCACTTTGCCCGGACATGCCATGATGGTGGTGGTCAGCATGTCATCGGCGATCCCTCCTGCCACTTTGCCGATCACATTGGCAGAGGCCGGGGCAACCAGAATCACATCCGCTTTCTGAGCCAGAGATACATGGGCTACATGGAACTGAAAATTACGGTCAAAGGTATCCACCAGGCATTTGTTGCCCGTCAGGGTCTCAAAGGTGATGGGATTGATAAAATTCGTTGCATTCTGCGTCATGATCACATGAACCTGACAGTGCTGTTTCACAAGCATGCTGGCAAGGTTTGCGATCTTATAGGCAGCGATACTTCCTGTCACTCCAAGAACGACAACTTTTCCTTCTAACATATAAGTACTCCTGCGTATGATATGAATAAGAAGTACTTCTCATCCCAGTAACTGACATAATAAGTACTTCTTCTTTCTCTGTTATGTATAATCGGAATCAGCCTCTACAGATATGCTTTCAAAGCTTCCACTTTATCCAGCTTCTCCCAGGGGAGGTCAAGGTCGCTTCTCCCGAAATGTCCGTAGGCTGCAGTCTGTTTATAAATCGGTCTCCGCAGATTCAACATCTCGATAATGCCGGCAGGACGCAGGTCAAAATTCTCACGGATCATATTGACGATGGTCTCTTCCGGAAGCTTTCCGGTCCCGAAGGTATCCACCATGATGGAAGTGGGGCGGGCTACACCGATGGCATAGGAGAGCTGAATCTCACATTTGTCGGCAATTCCTGCCGCAACAATGTTTTTGGCCACATATCTTGCTGCATAAGCCGCAGACCGGTCCACCTTGGTACAGTCCTTTCCGGAGAAAGCCCCGCCACCGTGACGGGCATATCCGCCGTAAGTATCCACGATGATCTTTCGTCCTGTGAGGCCGCTGTCTCCATGGGGTCCGCCAATTACGAATCTGCCTGTCGGATTGATAAAATATTTTGTATTTTCGTCCACCATGTCCTTGGGAAGAACGGGATCGAATACATATTTTCTGATATCTTCCCGGATCTTCTCCTGGGTTACATCAGGATCATGCTGGGTGGAGAGCACCACGGTATCGATGGATATGGGACGGTCGTTCTCATCATATTCTACTGTCACCTGGGTCTTTCCATCCGGTCTCAGATAGGGAAGGGTTCCGTCCTTACGAACCTTGGTAAGCTGCAATGCCAGTCTGTGAGCGAGGGAGATGGGATAGGGCATATAGTCCTCCGTCTCATTCACGGCAAAACCAAACATCATACCCTGGTCACCGGCGCCTATGGCTGCAATCTCCTCCTCGGAGATTCCCTGTTCTTTTGCTTCCAGTGCTTTGTCTACTCCCATAGCGATATCTGCCGACTGTTCATCCAGGGAGACCAGCACACCGCAGGTCTCCGCGTCAAATCCGTATTTTCCGCGGGTATAACCAATCTCTGTGACTGTGTCACGCACAATCTTCTGTATATCGACATAGGCGCTTGTGGTCACCTCACCCATAACAAGCACAAGGCCGGTGGTCATGGCTGTCTCACATGCCACACGACTCATGGGATCCGCTTCCATCAACGCATCCAGAATCGCATCGGACACCTGATCACACATTTTATCAGGATGTCCTTCTGTTACTGATTCTGAAGTAAATAATCTTCTTTCCATCTTGTAATCTCCATATATATATTTAATTCTTCTTGATGCTTCCGCTGCTGAATATAAAACGGTTCAATTCCTCATCGGAATCAACTTTTTCTATGCGGCCGCCAAGGCCTCTCAGTTTCTCTTCAAACCGCTCGTATCCCCTCTGGATATATCCGATCTGATTGATGGTGGTATATCCGTCTGCTGCCAGACCGGCGATCACAAGGGCGGCGCCTGCACGCAGATCCGGAGCATCCAGCTCCGCTCCAACATATTTCTCCACACCGGTTATGATAGCCGTACTTCCATCCAGGATCTTGAAGTTCGATCCCATCTTGCGGAGTTCTTCCACATATCGGAAACGATTCTCAAAAATACTCTCCACGATCATGC
>CAMNGO010000083.1 GCA_946538445.1 uncultured Lachnospiraceae bacterium | reverse complement strand
GAGAGCTATGAAATGAATCATAGCTCTATCGTATCGTGTTACTGATCCTTCAGAATTGATTTTGCAAAGGCAGCTGCATCTGCCAGGTCAATCTCATTTGGTCTGCCCTTATGGATTCCTTTGAATTCCCCTCTGCAGTGGAACTCACGCTTATCCATGGCGATCCCTACCCTATCTGCCTCTGCTTTTACCTTCTTATAGGTGGAATTCAGCATGGCTGCCGAACCGAAATTCACGATTCGTCCCACTTTATTCTTATCCAGTTTCCTGATAAATGCACGAACCTCAGGATCGATGCTAAAGGCATAGTAGGAGTTACCCAGAAACAGGATGTCCACCGGCTCTTCGATGGGAGAGCTTAGCGGAAGGGCCTCTGTGCCCACAGCTTTGGCAACGGACTCCGCCAAACGTTTCGTATTTCCGGTTTTTGTATAATATCTTACCGCAACTTTCATACTGTCAGCGCTCCTTTCATTTTATGGCTGAAATACTTTACTTAGCCAGTTCTTCAGCTACGGCATCTTTTACTTCCTTCATATCCACCGTGGGCTCAAATCTTCCGATTACTTTTCCTTCTCGGTCCACAAGGAATTTTGTGAAGTTCCATTTGATATAAGCCTTGTCACCAAAAGCCTTGTTGTTCATATCGGCAAATTTTTTTAATGCTGCATTTTTCAGGCCTTTTCCAAAACCTGTAAATGGCTTCTCTGTAGCCAGGTAGGCAAATAAAGGATCTGCATTCTCACCATTTACATCAATCTTGGCAAACTGAGGGAACTCTGTCCCGAACTTCAATGTACAGAACTCATGAATCTCATCCTCTGTGCCCGGTGCCTGGTTGGCAAACTGGTTGCATGGGAAGTCCAGAATCTCAAATCCACTGTCTTTGTACTCTTTGTACATGGCCTCCAGCGGATCATAATGAGGTGTAAAGCCGCAACCTGTGGCTGTGTTGACAATCAGAAGCACCTTACCCTGGTATTCGGACAGGCTGACATCATTTCCCTGCATATCTTTTACTGTAAAATCATAAACTGTACTCATAATAGTGACTCCTTTCTTGTCACTCTGATATTAAATAATTCTTATCTGTTCTTTCGGTTTTCCAATAACTCATACAGAAGCGAATAAAGCATCTGCGCCTTCTCCGGTGGCAGATCAATACACTCTGCTACTTTCCCGGGAATCTCTTTTGCCTTTTCCTGCAGTGCCCTGCCTTCCTCGGTGAGAGTTATCAGAACGATACGATCATCCTCTTCGCTGCGCTTTCTGTCGACATATCCTGCCTGCTGCATCTTCTTAAGAAGAGGAGAAAGTGTCCCGTTATCCAGCATCAGACGGCTGCAGATCTCACCTACGGTGATCCCGTCTTCTTCCCATAGTACAAGAAAAACAAGGTACTGGGTATAGGTCAGGCCCAATGGCTTCAGCCAGGGGGTGTAGAGATTGATCACGCTTCTGGAGGCAGCATACAGTGGAAAGCACATCTGGTTTGATAACTTCATAGCCTCATGATAATCATAATTCAAACTGCATCCCCTCCTATTTATATTTGATACAATTATGTTTTATCAAATATATATGATTCTGTCAATAGAAAATATAAAAAAAGTAGCTTTCTTAAAAGAAAACTACTTTTTCGATGATGCCCCCACCAAGCAGACAGCCCATCTCATCATAGAAGACTGCTGACTGTCCCGGAGCAGCGAACCGAACAGGTTCATCAAAAGATACTCTAAACCTGTCTTCATCCATTTTTTCCAGTGTGGCATTTTGCCCGGAGTGGCGATACCTCACTTTAACCTGGCAGCGTACCGTCTCCCCCTTCTCCGGTTCAGGAATGCTCATGAAATTCAGGTCTTTACATATGATTGCCTTGCAGTATGTCTCTTCATATCCACTGAGGACGATCTCATTTTGGTCAGCCCGTATCTCTTTTATGTACATTGGGCGACCGAAGGCTACTCCTAGGCCCTTACGCTGTCCCACGGTATAGTTTATGATGCCCTTGTGTCTGCCCAGAATATTTCCGGATTCATCCACATAATTTCCTTCTCCGGGTACTGTCCCATCTTCATGATCCCTGATAAAGTCTGCATATTTGCCGTCAGTGACAAAGCAGATCTCCTGGGAATCAGGTTTTGAGGCCACTTGGATTCCTGCCTCCCGGGCAATCATCCTGACCTCCTGCTTGGAATAGTCTCCCAGGGGCATGAGGGTTCTCGCCAGCTGATCCTGAGTAAGCCGGTATAACATATAAGTCTGATCCTTCTCATGATGGGATGCCTGCCGAACAGTGTATCTCCCATTATCCAGCCTTACTACAGAAGCATAGTGCCCTGTGGCTACAAAATCAGCCTGCAGCACATCAGCATGATAGAGCAGACGCTCCCATTTTATCACCCGGTTGCAGATTACACAGGGGTTTGGCGTCCTGCCGTGTAGGTAATCCTGGACAAAAGGATTTACAACCTTGCTTTCAAAATCAGACACGCAGTTAAAAGCATAATAAGGGATTCCGATGGTGCGTGCCGTCTGTCTGGCATCATCAATCTCACAGCACCGGCTCTCCTGTCCCTCTATACCGGCCCAGGTACGCAGTGTGACTCCCACAACATCATATCCTTTTTGTTTGAGAAGATAGGCAGCTACGGCACTATCAACTCCTCCCGACATACCGATTATTACTTTTTTCATATAAACACCCCATTTTAAAGGATATTCTCCTTTGCACAATCTGGATTAATCAACTTTTGCAATTCCATCGTCACAAATGGCTCGAGTCAGGGCCACAACCGATTCCACATGGGTGGAATGTGCGAACTGGTCTACCACGGCTACCTTTGTGATCTCATATTCCTTCTCGCACAGTGTCTTACAGTCCCTGGCCAGGGTGGCGGGATCACAGCTGACATAGACAATCTTTTCAGGATTCATCTCAAGGATTGTCTGAAGCAGAACCGGATCACAGCCTTTTCTGGGTGGATCCACCACCACGACATCCGGCTTTATCCCTGTCTTTTCATAGTGATCCGGTACGATTTCTTCTGCTTTTCCCACGAAGAATTCCACATTGGCCATACCATTTAACTGAGCATTGACCCTGGCATCGTCTATGGCTTCTTTTATGATCTCCACACCGTAGACCTGTCTGGCTTTCTGCGCCAGAAAGAGGGAGATGGTTCCGATCCCGCAATACATATCCCAGACTGTCTCATTACCGTGAAGGTCTGCGTATTCCAGAGCCTTGGAATACAAAACTTTTGTCTGTTGCGGATTCACCTGAAAAAATGACATGGGGCCGATCCGGTAAAGGATATCACCGATATAATCCTCTATGCAATCCTTGCCCCAGACGGTCTCACACTCCGGGCCGAGAATCCGGTTGGTATTCTTTGTGTTGGTATTGACGATGATACTGGTCATACCCTCCATCGTCTGCAGGGAATGAATCAATTCTGACAGATTACTGAATTGGCCTGCTTTTCCGTTTAATACCAGGCATACCATAATCTGACCTGTGACAAATCCCACTCTCGTCAGCACATGGCGCACCAGGCCCTCCTGCGTTTTTTCCCTGTAAGGGGAAATGTGGTATTTATTCATATGGGTCAGGATAATCTCCAGAATCTCCCGGTTGATTTCAGCCTGGATCAGACAATCTGTGTTTGGCACGATCGAGTGGGTCCGTCCTGCATAAAAGCCTGCCACCGGTTCCCCATTCTTATTTTCCCCGATAGGAAATTGTGCTTTGTTCCGATAATGCCAGGGTTCTTCCATAGCCAGGATGGGTTCCATCCTGGCCTCGATCCCGGAGAAGCCACCAATCCTGTGCAGGCAGCCTGCCACCAGATTCCATTTGAATTCCTTCTGTTTCTCATAGCTAAGCTGCTGAATCTTGCAGCCCCCGCACTGACGTGCCACCGGGCAGGGGGCTTCCACCCTGTAAGGGGAAGGTTCCAGAATACTTACCAGCCTGGCATATCCATAGTTTTTCTTCAGTTTTGTGACTGCTGCGATCACCCGGTCACCGATCACGGTATCTTTTACAAAGAAAGGAAAGCCCTGGTACTTCCCAAGGCCCTCCCCGTCTTTGGTAAAGTCTTCAATTGTCAGCAGTATCTCCTGGTTTTTCTTTAATTCCATTGCTCTACTGTCTCTTTAGTCCTGTATTTCCGGTCTCTCTGATGTTGGATTCAAAAAGCTTGTTATACCCTTTCCATTCGCCGCTAAGCCCGTTCTCTTCCAGCAGGGCCTCCCGGAAGGATTCCATCTTGGCATCTGTGTTATCTGCAAAATTCAGGGCAAGGGCTTCAATTATGGCAGGTTTTTTGGGAGATCCGTACTCCAGTTCCCCATGGTGGGCCAGGATACAATGTTCCAGTTCTCTGGCCAGTTTATCCGGAAATCCCTTAATGTTCTTTATCTTCTCATGAATCATCATGGTTCCCATGACGATGTGGCCGATCAGCTGTCCCCCATCCGTATAATCATTTTCCGGGAAAGAAGACAGTTCATGAATCTTCCCGATATCATGGCATAAAGCCGCTGTGATAAGGAGGTCTCTGTTCAGGATCGGGTACATGGTACAATAGAAATCGCACAATTTCGTTACACTTAAAGTATGTTCCAGCAACCCACCCATAAAACCGTGGTGAACACGTTTTGCGGCGGAGTGTGCTTTGAACTTAGCCACAAATTCCTTATCTCCGAAGATGGCCACCAGAAGCTGCCGCAAGTAGATATTCTGCGTCTTATTCACATAATTGCTCAGCTCCTTGAACATGACGTTCACATCTTTTTCACTGCAGGGAATATAGTCCTCCGGCATATACTCCCCTTCCTTTGCCCGGCGCAACCGGCGTACATTCAGCTGCAGGCTTCCCTGGAAGCTGGTCACATTTCCATCCACACGGACATAGTCCATCTGCTCAAAATTCTCAATGCCGTGATTGAGTTCCCAGATCTTGGTATCGATCACCCCTGTCTTGTCCTGGAGGATCATGGAATAATAGGTCTTTCCGGCTTTTGTTTTCGCGATATTCTTCATCTTGCACAGATAGATATCCGCGACGTTATCTCCTTCTTTCAGTTCGTTGATATAACGCATACTGATTCCTTTCTAAGGTAAGCCGAACCTCTCCCGGTCACAGCCTTACCGATAAATCTATAGTGGAATTATACCCTTTTTTCAAGTCGAATACAATGACAAAATGGGTGCTCCTTGACAAAGTTGCCAACATAGGTAATATTAACATCAGATGGAAATCAATCCGATGAAATAATTAAAGGAGGTGAGGATATGGTACGAAAACACATCATCGCCCGGGGCAGAGTACAGGGTGTGGGTTTTCGCTACATCTGCCAGTCTTTTGCCACAGAGTGTAAGGTGACGGGATGGATTCAGAATCGGTTCGACGGCAGTGTGGAGATGGAAGTGCAGGGAGCTGAACATCGGGTGGCTCTTTATATTCAGAAAGTGGAGACAGGTAACCGCTTCGCCCGTATCCGAAGTCTCGATATCACAGATATCCCTCCTCTTGGAGCACTGGAGGAGAAAAGTTTTCGAATCCGGTATTAATCATAATCACATAAAACAGGAACAAAACGATGAATGACAAAGTATTTAAAACATTAGAGTATGACAAAATCATAGAAAAACTGGAAACCTATGCTTCCTCCCCTATGGGGAAGAAGCAGTGCAGAGAACTGCTTCCTTCCACCGATTATCAGGAAATCCTGAAATGGCAGGAGGAGACCAGGGACGCTTTAGCCCGCCTATATAAAAACGGATTTCTCTCTTTCCAGGGTCTGATGGATATCTATCCCCATCTTCGTCTCCTGGAAATCGAGTCCACACTGACTGCCAAGGAACTGCTGGAGATTGCCAGGATTCTCACCATCACCGCAACGGTGAAGGAGTACGGGGAGACACAGGATGAGAGTCTCTCTTTCGATTGCCTGGCACCTTATTTTGACCTTCTGGAGCCCTTGGAATTCCTCCGTCAGAACATCAGCCGTTGCATCTTGTCGGCAGATGAAATCAGCGATGATGCCTCGGCAAAGTTAAGGGACATCCGTCGTGAGATCAAACAGACCAACATCGATATCCATAACAAACTGACCTCCATCATCAATTCGCAGAGTAACCGGACCATCCTCCAGGACGCTCTGATCACCATGAGGAACGGGCGCTACTGCGTGCCGGTAAAGGCAGAATACAAGAGCACTTTTCAAGGGATGATCCACGATCAGTCTTCCTCCGGCTCCACTCTCTTTATCGAGCCCATGGCAGTTGTCAATCTTAACAACCACCTGAAAGAGCTGGATATCGACGAGCAGGCGGAAATTGAGAAAATCCTGAAAAACTTAAGTGTTCAGACTGCCCAGCACAGCCGGGATATCGAGGAGAATCTCAAGATTCTCACCAACCTGGATTTTATCTTTGCCAAAGCAAAATACGCGAAAGACTATATGGGTTCGGAACCCCAGTTCAACCAAAATGGGATCATCGATATCAAACAAGGGCGCCACCCCTTGCTGGATCCCAGGACCGTGGTTCCCATCCATATCTATATCGGAGAAGAATTCAAGATGCTGCTGCTTACCGGTCCCAACACAGGTGGTAAGACCGTCTCCCTGAAAACAGTGGGCCTATTCCAGCTGATGGGACAGGCAGGTCTTCATATCCCTGCCTTTGAGGGTTCAAAACTGGCAGTCTTTTCCTCCATTTTTGCAGATATCGGGGATGAACAGAGTATCGAACTTAACCTAAGTACCTTCTCCTCCCACATGACCAATATCATCCATATCATACGGGATGCACAGCCCGATTCCCTGGTATTGCTGGATGAATTGTGCAGTGGTACGGATCCCACGGAAGGAGCAGCCCTGGCGATCTCCATCCTGGATGACCTGCATTCGGCAGGGGTGTGCACTATCGCCACCACTCATTATGCAGAATTAAAAATGTATGCCATGAACACACCGGGAGTAGAGAATGGCTGTTGTGAGTTTAATCTTGAAACTCTCTCCCCCACCTACCGGCTTCTCATCGGAATTCCGGGAAAATCCAACGCATTTGCCATCTCCCAGCGACTTGGTCTGCCGGATTACATCATCGAGCAGGCAAAATCCCAGATGGATCTGTCCGAAGTAGATTACGAGACTATGCTCTCTGAACTGGAAAAAAGCAAAGCGGAAATTGAAGAAGAACAAAACGAGCTCCGAAGAGCCCGCCAGGAGATTGAAGACTTAAAGCTCCAGCTTAAGGAGCGGAAGGATGACATGAAGGAGAAAAGGGCTCAGATGCTCCGGGATGCCAGAGAAGAAGCCTTAAAGATCGTCTCCGACGCCAAGGAGATGGCCGACGAATCCATCCGCAAATATAACGCCTGGGCCCAGCATCCGGGCCAGAACAATACCCGCAAGATGGAAGCCCAGCGTTCCAGCCTCCGCAACCGGATGAACAAACTGGAAAAGCAGCTCAGCTACAAGCAGAAACAAGCCTCCGTCATCCATGATCCGGAAGATTTCAAGGTGGGAGATACGGTCTTCGTCACCAGTCTGAACCTGGAGGGTACCGTCAAAGAAGCTGCCAATAAAAGTGGGGATCTGGTAATTCAGATGGGATTTCTGACTTCCACGGTCAATTATAAGAACCTGGAACTTCGTCAGAAGGAAAATGAAACAAAAAAACCGGACTCCTCCGGAGACCGGTATAGTATCAATAAGGCCTTAACCATCCAACCGGAGATCAATCTCCTTGGAAATACGGTGGACGAGGCCATCAATCGGCTGGAAAAATACCTGGATGATGCCATGATCGCAGGTCTTACTTCTGTCAGGGTAGTACACGGTAAAGGAACCGGGGCCCTGCGAAAAGGAATCCACGAGTACTTAAGAAAGCTGAAATTCGTCAAATCCTACAAATTAGCCGAATTTGGCGAGGGGGACGCAGGCGTCACCATCGTAACCTTCCGATAAAAAGCCGGCCGCATCACTAAGTTTTTCAAGGTGGTACCCTGTGTGCAGTTTTCTTCGAAAGACGGAGAAACGCTTTCTCAGAAAACTGACACACAATCCACCTTAATATTTCTTAGAATGCGGCCTTTTTTTCTCTATAGTTTTTTACCATTTGTAATGATGCAGCTGACCCTGGAGCTGGAGTTCTTTAAATCCTTGCTGTCTCAGGGCTTCGTAACAGACGATGGCTACGGAGTTACCCAGATTCAGAGACCGGATCCGGTCAAGCATGGGAA
>CAMNGO010000082.1 GCA_946538445.1 uncultured Lachnospiraceae bacterium | reverse complement strand
TCAGCCAGGAGGGCTTTACCCGGACCGGCCATGGTGATCACGCCGGTCTCCATGACGTAGGCATAATCGGAAATATCCAGAGCTGCCTTGGCATTCTGCTCGATCAGGAGGATATTTACTCCATCTTCTTTGATCTTCTGGATAACACTGAAGATATCCTTAATAACCAAAGGAGCCAGACCTAAGGAGGGCTCATCCAGCATCAGCAGCTTGGGTTTTGACATCAGAGCCCGGGCAACCGCCAGCATTTGCTGCTCTCCTCCGGAGAGGGTGGCACCCAGCTGCCAGGTTCTTTCCGAGAGTCTGGGAAAGAGGCTGTATACCCATTCCCTGTCCCTGGCGATCTCATCTTTGTTCTTTCTCAGATACGCTCCGGCGGCCAGGTTCTCATCCACCGTCAGGTCAGGAAAGATACGTCTTCCTTCCGGACACAGGATGATTCCTTCCCCTACGATATCTTTTGTCTTTAAGGAAGTGATCTCCAGGTCGTCCCAGTACACATGACCGTCCGTCTTCGGGACCAGGCCCATGACAGATTTCAGTGTGGTGGATTTGCCTGCTCCGTTTGCTCCGATCAGAGATATGATCTTACCGTCAGGCACGTCGATGTCGATTCCTCTGAGGGCGTGAATACCGCCGTAATGTACATTCAGATTTCTAATTGCTAACACTATTCATCGCCTCCCAGATATGCTTCAATTACTGCGGGGTTGGCCTGTATCTCTTCCGGGGTTCCGTCGGCGATCTGTCCGCCGTAATTCAGCACATAGATATGCTCGCAGATACCCATAACGACCTGCATATGATGCTCGATCATGAGAATAGACAAATCGAATTCATCACGGATGCGGCCTACGAATCTCATCAGATCATCGGACTCCTGGGGGTTCATTCCTGCTGCAGGCTCGTCCAGAAGGAGGATGGAAGGCTGGGTTGCCAGGGCACGTGCAATCTCCAGATGCCTCTGTTTTCCATAGGGCAAAGAGGTGGAGAGATCGTCCCTGTTGTCATACAGATCGACCTTCCTGAGGAGTTCCTCTGCCTTCTCCCTCATAGCCTTCTCTTCTTCTCTGGCCTTGCGGCTTCGGAATGTGGCGCCAAACACAGACGCCGTCTGATTCATATGCATGGCCACCATAACATTTTCCAGAACCGTCATACCTTTAAACAGTCTGATATTCTGAAATGTACGGGCTACACCAAGTCTGGTCACCTGGTCAGGGAGCATGGTGAGGGCTTTGGTGTATTTACCCTGGTTCCGTCCCTTGTAAGCATCTTTCATCTTCCCTTTGGGATAGTTTTCGATAACCACTTGCCCGTTGATCTCAATGGAACCATTGGTGGGCTCATAAACACCTGTGATACAGTTAAAAGCCGTGGTCTTTCCGGCACCGTTCGGGCCGATGAGACCGACAATCTCATTTTTATGTACGTCAAGATTCAGGTTGTCTACCGCAACCACGCCGCCAAACTGCATGGTCAGGTCGGAGAGCTTCAGTACTACTTTTCTTTCATCCATCACTTGCCCTCCTTATCAAATACTATAACGTGATCTGCCACAGGCAGCGGGGTAAATAATGCTTCCCCGGAGGCCTTTCTGGCTTCGTTTTCCTGTTTGGATTGTTTTGCTCTGGATCTGGCAGCTGCCTTTAATGCAAATGCCTCTTTCTTGGCAGCTCTGGCTGCTCTGCGCTTGGCAGGCCATGCCTTTATGGCTGCAGGACGGTTCTTCCACCAGGCAAAGAATCCATCCCAGCTGAATTCTTTATCTCCCATGATACCTCTGGAGTAAAAGAGTACGATCAGCATGATCAGGATGGCAAAGACTACTTTACGGAATCCGGGTCTCATTAAGTCGGAGGATATTCCAAGCCATCTGCCCGCGTCAAGGCCTCTGAGCCACCACTCGGAAGCAGCCGTAAATAAGAATGCTCCGATGATGGATCCGGTGATGGATCCGATACCGCCGATAACCACGATGAGGAGGATCTCATAGGTCATAACCGTAGTAAATGGAGTCGCACTGATGGTTGTCTGGAACATGGCAAGCAATGCCCCGCTGATCCCTGCAAAGAAAGAAGAAATGACAAATGACATCTCTTTATGCTTGAACAGATTAACCCCCATGGCTTCTGCAGCAATCTCGTCATCTCTGATGGCACGGAAAGCCCTGCCATAGGTTGAGTTGATCAGCAGAAGGATGATGGCGATACATATTCCTGCGATGAATACAGGGAAGATCGCATTGTTGTATGTTGTGTATTTACGTAATACGTTAGATCCGTTTGTGATCGGGCCCAGAGTGTTCCATTGGAAGAAAGCCCTTATGATCTCGGCAAAGCCCAGGGTGGCTATGGCAAGATAGTCGGATTTCAAGCGCAAAACCGGAATACCGATCAGAAATCCTACGAAAGCAACCACAATACCGGCCAGAAGCATAGGAAGAAACATCCCTAGATAATGGCCAACGATTCCCAATCTTCCTTCCAGGATCTCCACGATGGACCATTTGATGACACCGCCGTTGAAATACTGATAGACTTTGTCATGGGAAGCGGCAGGTATGGTAAAGATGGCATAAGTATATGCTCCGATCAGCATGAAGCCGGCCTGGCCTAAGGAGAACAGTCCTGTAAAACCGTTCAGCAGGTTCATGGAAGCCGCAACAAGGGCAAATATGGATCCCTTCTCGATCACCGTGATCAGCATCTTCATACTGGATCCCGGACGGATCATGATATCACCCAGATACACCAGGACCAAAAAGAGAGCAATGCAGATAACGGAAAGGACCGCTTTATGTTTATTGTTAAGTTTTGTTCCCATGGTGCCCTCCTCTCTATACCTTGTCCAGGTTCTTCTCGCCGAACAGGCCGGTAGGCTTAACCATCAGGATGATGATAAGCAATACAAAAGTGAAGGCATCGGAGAAAGTGGTCCACCCGGCGCCTTTGATCAGGTTCTCACAGATACCGATAACGAAAGCGCCCACAACAGCTCCGGGGATGGAACCGATACCGCCGAATACTGCGGCTACGAAAGCCTTTAATCCCGGCATGGCCCCGGACATGGGGTTGATACCGGTATAATTTGAAAAATATAAGATGGAACCGATGGAAGCCAGTCCGCATCCGATGATAAAGGTAACCGTGATTACCCTGTTGATGTCGATGCCCATGAGGGATGAAGTCTCAAAGTCACGGGAGACCGCACGCATAGCCATACCGATCTTGGTATATTTGATCAGCATTACCAGAAGGACTACCAGTACGATCGTCAGCACCGGAGTGATAAGAGTAACCATCTTCGTGGTGGCAGTTCCGATGGTGACCGTCTTCTGTAGCCAGGAGATGGAAGGATATGTTTTTGTAAGACCGCCTGTGATGTACAGAGCAAAGTTCTGCAGGAGGTAGGATACTCCGATGGCAGAAATCATGATGGACATACGGGGGGCAGATCTCAGTGGCCGGTACGCGACCTTCTCGATAGTCGTTCCCAGCACGACGGCAAAGATGACAACGATGATAGCGGAAAGCCACATGGGTAAAACGGTCACCAGGTATACCATGATGAGACCGGACCACATAAATACGTCACCATGGGCGAAGTTGATCAGTCTGAGGATACCGTATACCATCGTATATCCTATGGCTATCAGGGCGTATTGTCCGCCGACGGCTATTCCTGCCAGTATGTAAGGCAGCCATGTATGTATAATTCCCATAATATTATTCTTTCTTATCTGTAAATGAATTGCGGGAAGCCGCGAGGCTTCCCGCTATGTACCTGTATGTATCTAATATAAATTATTCTTAAATGTTACGAGACAACATATGGTGTTGCCCTTTCAGACTGATTACTCGGCAGTCTGTTTTTTCAGGAATTCCCACTGACCGGTCTCGGTGTTGCATCTCTTAACGAATGCTTCTGTCTTGTTGGCATCACCGGTCTCGTTGAAGGAAACATCACCACATACCAGGTTGCTTACCTGAAGGTCAGGAAGTGCTGCAAGCACGTCTGCAGGATCGGTGGAGCCTGCTGCCTTAAGAGCTTCAAGAGCTACGAAGTATGCATCATAACCCATGGCTGTAACAGCTGCAAGATCTGTGTTGCCACCGTTGTTGGTCTTGGCATCTTTATCTTCATCAAACCATTTCTTGATTCCTTCGTCGAACTCAGGATTTCCGCCTTCCTGATAGAAGGTGGTTACAACGATCTCGACATTCTTTCCTTTTGCGGCGCCTGTGATAACGTTGGAATCCCAGGTGTCACCTGCAAGGATCGGCATACCCAGGGACTGAGCTTCTGCCTGGTCGATGATGAGGGCAGCTGCCTCTGTGGAAACAGGGCTGAAGAATACGTCACAGCCTGCTTTCTTTGCGTTTGCTACATAGGAAGTAAAGTCGGAGTTCTTATCCGGGAACTGCTCTTCCACCACTTCACCGCCGAGACCCTTGAATGCCTCTACGAAGTAGTTAACCAGACCTACGGAATAGTCATCACCAAGTTTGGACAGACAATATGCTTTTCTCATACCATTCTCATAAGCATAGTTTGCTAGAACCGTACCCTGGAAAGGATCGAGGAAGCAGATTCTGAAATACTGCTCACAGTCAGCGGTAACCTGTGGGTTGGTACAGGTAACGCCTACTGCAGGCATACCGGCGTCTGCGAATACATCTGCTGCAGCGATGGATACGCCGGAACCGTAAGAACCAAGTACGATGGATACATTCTGGGATACCAGGTTCTGAGCTGCGGTAACAGCTTTGGAGTTATCGGACTCATTATCTACGATAGCAAGTTCTACGTTGTACTCCTTGTCACCTATGGTTACGGTAGGCTGAACTTTGTTGGCATACTGGATACCCAGGGTCTCCTGCTTTCCGCCTGCTCCGTTGTCACCGGATGCCGGTTCAAATACACCGATCTTGACGGTGTCGCCGGAACCTGAATCGCCGCTGCCGCCGCATCCGACACAAAGTGTCAGAGCCATTGCAATCGTCAACATCATAGCAATTAGTTTTTTCATAGCATTCCTCCTCTTTTAGATACTCGATCATATGGTGAATTTATCACTTTATATCGTTAAAATTGTACACTATTTGAGTAGATTATTCAAGCAGTAATCTGATTAAAGACAGCCAAAATCTATCATTGCCTTGCGAAGAGTTTCTTTATGGGTATCTGTGAGTTCCGTAAGGGGTAATCTGGGGCTTCCTACATTGAATCCCTGCATGTTGAGGGCCGCCTTCACGGGGATCGGATTCACTTCGATGAAGAGCTGTTCCACCAGAGGTAAAGCTTTGATCTGAAGATCCAGAGCCTCTTTCCATTTACCTTCAAGCCAGTACATCACCATATCGTGAGTCTCCCTGGGAGCCACGTTGGCCAGAACGGAGATCACGCCGATTCCTCCAAGGGAGCAGACCGGGATGATCTGATCATCATTGCCGGAATAGATGTCCAGTTTCCCTTCCGTGAGAGCCGCCAGCTTGGCCACCTGACTGATATTGCCGCTGGCCTCCTTGATTGCAACGATATTCTCCTGGTCCCTGGCCAGCCTTGCCATGGTTTCCGGAAGGACATTGGTGGCTGTCCTGGTGGGGACATTGTAAACGATACAGGGAAGCTTTGTCGCGGAGGCAATCTTACGGTAATGAGCATAAAGACCGTCCTGGGTTGCCTTATTATAATATGGAGTAACCAGAAGCAGACCGTCTGCCCCTCTCTTCTCCGACTCCTCGGACATCATCACGGCATGGGCCGTATTGTTGGATCCGGTTCCTGCGATGACCGGAATCCGTCCTTTTGTCACTTTCACCGCAAAATCGATGGCATCCAGGTGTTCCGGATCATCCAGGGTCGGTGCCTCACCGGAAGTGCCGCATACGATCAGGGCATCCGTGCCCCCGGCAATCTGGGCCTCGATCAGTTTCTCCAGGGAATCATAGTTTATCTCGCCGTTTTCTTTCATGGGTGTGGCAAGTGCAACACCGGATCCTTTAAAAATTGTCATGATCAAAAAACTCCTTTCTCTCTATTTGCCAAAAGTCATTTTTTCAGTTGTTGATATATTTTTATGTTATAGTATAATTATATACAATACCGGGGGAAAATACAAGCGAGCTGTGTTATTTAGTTATATATCTGTTAATTTTCCCCTGAAAATGTCTTTTTGACAAAGGAGGCTCTTTTATTATGAAATACTTTGATACAAAAGCCGTGAATACCGGACGGCAGCCGGAGGTGGACCTGTTTAAGACCATAGCGATCGTGTTTATGATCCTGTCCCATGTCATGATGGACCTGTGTGTCATGGATACATCCACCGCAAACGCGGCAAACGGAGGTGTGATTGATTATTTAGTTCTCATCGTGGGAGCTCCGTGTTTTATGATCTGTATGGGTATCGGAATGAGGTACTCCAGAAACCAGTCTCCCATAAAGAATATTATCAGAGGAGTCGGCCTGCTGACGGTGGGCCAGTGTCTGTATCTCTTCAGGGATGCTTTTCCTAATCTGCTTGCTTACTGGTGCACCGGCAGAAAGCTCTTTTTAGCCAACTCTCTCCTGGTGATTCAGGCGGATATCCTTACCTTCGCAGGTTTGTCTTTCTTCCTGATTGCCCTGTTTAAAAAACTGCGTCTGTCAGACGGAGCGATTCTGGCCTGCGGCTTTGTCCTTAACCTGCTGGGGCTCTTATGCTGGTATGTCGTGCAGTCACCGTCCAATTACCTCATGAGTCAGGTTCTGGGATTCTTTATCATAACCAACGCGGAGAGCTATTTCCCGCTCTTCTGCAATTTTGTTTTTGTTGCCTTTGGTTATTTCCTCGGAGGATATTACCCCAGGATAACGGATAAAGACGGACTTTCCACCTGGATCATGTTGATCTGCGGACCTTTCTGTGCCGTCTACTACACCTTGAGGATCCTCTTCCCTTTCCCCATCCTGCCGGAGTTCGGGTCTGATGTGCAGTACAGTATGGTACCCGCCACGGATGCCCTGGCCTCATGTCTTGTCAGCCTCTTTATCCTTGCCTTTCTCCATAAGATTTGCAAGCTTTTCAAAAAGGGACTGCCGGGATGGCTGGTCTATCCATCGGCCCACATCAATGCCTATTACTGTATAAGCTTTTTACTGATCATGCCCCTGCACACCCTCTTGATCGTCACTCGCGGGCAGCTCTTTGAAAATGAATTGATACCTTTTGCCTATTTCTTTGTCGTCATGTTCCTTTGCTATCTCATCATTGAGATCAACGCCAGAACCCTGAAGTTCGATGTGGCAAAGCTGAAGGGAAAAAAGCAGATTATCTTCTTTACGGCAGTCTGGGTGCTTACCTTTGCCGTGATCATATACGCCTACCCGCAGGTTGAAGAATACGCAAATATGTGGAATAATTATCTGCTTCCATGATAAGAACCGCATATTGATAAATGACAACAAAAAAGTGACATATTCCTCTACTCTCTTCCAAGGAAAGAGTATGGAATATGTCACTTTTTTATGCTTACAGATAATGATATCTGTTCTTATACTTTAAGATGGCGTAGAAGGTGGGTAACAGACTCACTGACTCGGCAACCGCCCAGGCAACCCATAAACCCGGTCCTCCGAAGAGGGCTGTGAGACCGTACAGGCATACGGTGAAAGCCACGAAAGTACGGATGAAGGACAGAATGCCTGAAACCAGTCCATTTCCAAATGCCGTAAAGAGGCCCGACCCGAAGACATTGATCCCCGTAAAAAGGGCCGCCGGCAATGCCAGTATGTACCCGTTTAAAGCAATCTCATAAAATACGGTATCCTTGGGGAAGAAGAATCCCACCAGCGCATGGCGCATGGGGAAGAGAATACAGATACAAAAGATTCCCAGTACCAGGTTCCATATCATACTGAGCCGGTAAACCTTTTTCCGCATGGGGATATTCCCACTGCCGTAATGGTAGGAGAACACAGGTTCCACAGCGGAAGTAAATCCCATGAATACCATGGAGATCAACACCTGTACATAGGTGATCACCGCCAATGAACTGACCCCGGGTTCCCCGTAGCAGCGGAAGGCCAGATGGTTCATAAATAATACGGTGACACCCTCTGCCAGATTGGAAACCATATCCGAGGACCCGTTGAAGCAGATTCCTCCGATCTCTTTCCAGTCAGGCCGCGCCAGTTCAAGATAATAAGAACTTTTCCTGGCGATGCAGTAAAACCAGACTGCGTAAGCGATGGTGGCACAATAGCCAATCACTGTAGCGATACCTGC
>CAMNGO010000081.1 GCA_946538445.1 uncultured Lachnospiraceae bacterium | reverse complement strand
AATTTTTAATCTGCCTGGGTAAATATCCTGTATCATTTTGCTATCCTTCCGTTAAAAAATGCCTCCTCAGCTGGTACACGAATGTATATTTCTGAAACCTTTCCGCCTTCTTCAGTAATCTGACCATTAGATGATATCAATAAATTAAGAATACCACAAATAAACGCTTAATCCTACCTGTCATCTACATCTGCATGTACAGAGGGCTCCCGGTGTTTTCTTCATCCCAGACAAATTCTGTTCTCTCCATGGATGCTGAATGCAGATAGATGATCTTTTTCTTTATACAAAAAACACAGATTGTTCAAACAAAAGACACACTTTTAAAGTATAGTCCAAACATATCGAGTAGCGACAGGCGTAATTCCAGATCTAGGGCTATGCCTGTTTTATTATTCTATAAGGCAGCATACTCTATATATTAACAGGAGGTAACGGATTATTATGAAAAGGAAGAAAAGGATGTGGTCAGCAGCAGTATGCGTACTATGCACGGCAGCACTGATTTCTGGTTGTACCGGTAACAATTCATTAGAATCAACCGAAGCAACATCAGAAAAAACAGTGCAGGATGCATCACAGGCAGTGACAAATCTGGATCAGATCGATAACAGTAAATGGCAGTATAACGAAGAAGACGATGTGTATTATCAGCTGGGGATAGTGTATTGCGAAAACCCTGCGGATACAGAATATGAAGAGCTGGCCGTAATCGTACCAGCAGCTTATATGAATGCCACAGAGAATTCCGACGGCAGCTACACCTGTACGGTGAATGAGGAAGGTGAAATCAACGGATATACAGCCTCGACAGCACCAGTTGTCTTTCCGGTGAATACTCCCGGATATTCAGCGCAATCTCCCATGACAGAATACAGCAGTGTATCAGAATACACATCAGCTGGTTTTGTCTACGTCCATGCCGGATGTCGGGGAAGAGATGCAGGAGCACCGGCAGGAGTGACAGATCTTAAAGCCGCAATTAGGTATATCCGATATAATGATGGGAATATCGCTGGTGACATGGACAGTATCTTTACCTTTGGTATGTCAGGGGGCGGAGCCCAGTCTGCTCTTGTGGGTGTGACAGGGGATTCCGCACTTTATGACGACTATCTTAAGGCAATCGGTGCGGTCCAAGGTGTGAGTGACTCTGTTCTTGGTTCTCAGGGATGGTGTCCCATCACTTCACTGGATTCTGCTGATGAAGCATACGAATGGATGATGGGCACTACCAGATCCGGTCTTTCTGATGAAGAGCAGACCATTTCCGATAGTCTGACAGCGGCTTATGCTGAATATATCAACAGCCTTGGTCTAACCGATACCGAAGGTAACAGCCTGACACTGGAAGAAAGTTCTGATGGTAGATATCAGTCAGGAAGCTATTATGATTATATGAAAAAGATAATCGAGGAATCCCTTAACAATTTCCTGGAAGACACTGAATTTCCTTATGACGCGGATGCATCTGACCAGGGTCATCAGGCGGGTATGGGAGGACCCGGAGGAGACCGCGAGGCTTTCGGCGGGCAGAAACCTGAGAACGGAAAATCTGATGGAAACAACCCGGAGGAAATGACCGGAGACATAAAGAGTGGGGAGGATAGTAGAGACTTCACCCAGATGGATGATATATCCAGAACAGAAAACTCATCAGGCATATCTGTTTCCGGTACCTTTGAAACCGCTTCTGATTATATCGATGCCCTGAATGCCAATGGCAGCTGGGTTACCTATGATGAAAAGACAAACACAGCAACCATTACGAGCATAGCGGATTTCGCCGAGGCAGTTAAGACGGCTTCTAAAGGCATCGCTGCCTTTGATCAATTAGATGGTGGGCAAGGTGAGAATACTCTATTTGGATATGGGGACGGAGAAGGAGCCCACTTTGACTCAATGCTATTGCAGATCCTTAATAACATCGGTTCCTCATATTCTTCTGACTATACAGAGGATCTGACAAAAAAAGACGCATTAGGCCATACCGTGGATTACCGTTTAAACATGTATTCTCCCCTTTATTATCTGCTTCCTTCCTCAGAAGGATATCAGACTGCCAACGTGGCAAAATACTTCAGAATCAATACAGGTTTATGGCAGAGTGATACAGCTGTCAATACGGAAGCCAATCTTGTTCTTGCCCTTACCAACTATGGATCCGACGTAGATTACAGTTTTGTATGGGGACAGGAACATACAATGGCAGAGAGATCAGGTGATTCCACAGGCAATTTTATCTCCTGGGTGAACGAATGCATTTCGACCAATGGATGATGCACCTATTTATACTGATGTGTCTAAGCTCTAGGCAGATAGTCAGCCCATGAGCTGTTTCAGGGCAATCAAGGAAATGAACCAGGAGGGATTCCCGCCGGCGGCTCCTGCCGCCTTTCAGGCCACGTCGGCACGGAAAGGTCACCCCGGACCTTTCCGTTTCCGCCCGTTCCACGGGCTCCCTCCTTGTTCGAATCCCTCCTCTTAGTCTTTGATAAATAGAAAAACCCGCCCATACCACATGGTATGGACGGATTTTTAATGAACCAGGAGGGATTCGAACCCCCGACACCCAGCTCCGGAAACTGGTGCTCTATCCCCTGAGCTACTGATCCATATCTGAGCTGATATGGATATTTATTAATACCAAATCAGCAAGAAATAGTATAGCACAAAACGAAGAACAATACAAGATTATATTTTTAATGCCTTGGCGATCTGCTCACAAAGTATCATCCGCATCATCTGATGGGGAAATGTCATGGAAGAAAAACTGAGTTTTTCATCAGCTCTCCGAACCACATCATCAGATAAACCCAGGGAGCCTCCGATTACAAATACCAGAGAGCCCGCTACGCTGCTCATGACTTTCTTCATGTGGGAGGCCCAGGCAGGACTGGAATATTCCTTTCCATCGATACACAAGGCGATCACATGATCATCGTCCTGAATCTTCTGCAAGATTCTTCTGCCTTCCTTGATGCGGATTGCTTCCTCCTGTGCGGCGGATGCTCTTTCCGGAGTCGGTTCATCCGGACATTCCAGAATTTCAAGGGGAACCGATCTCCTGATTTCTTTTCCGTAGAGATCGATTCCCTCATTGAAATATTTTTCTTTTATCTTACCGACGCAGATAATCTTCAGCGCTTTCAATTCCTTCTTCCTCTCCCACCAAACATGAGGACAAGACGCAGAAGCTGAAGAGCGGAAACGGCCGCTGCCGCCACATAGGTCATGGCTGCTGCGGATAAAACTTTCTTAGCCTGGGAGACTTCCTGTGTATCCAGAAGTCCCGAATTATCCAGGATGCGAAGTGCTCTGTTTGATGCGTCAAATTCCACCGGCAGAGTCACCAGCTGGAACAATAATGTCAGGGAGAACAAGGCGATTCCCAAAGTGATCAAGGTCTGATTATAGCTTAAAAGCACACCGATCAATATCATAGGAATAGAGATGGTGCTGCCGATATTAACCGCAGGTACCATGGCCCCTCTGATATTCAATGGTGCATAATTGGTCTGATGCTGGATGGCATGCCCGCACTCATGGGCGGCCACACCGATGGCGGCCACTGAAGTGGATCCATAGGTGGAATCTGACAGGTTCAGAACTTTCGTAGTAGGATTATAATTATCTGTCAGACTTCCTGCGATGTGTTCAATCCTCACATCGTATATTCCTGCTCCCTGGAGAATAGTCTGAGCCGCCTGGGCACCTGTAATTCCATTCCTGCTTCTTACCCTGGCATATTTGCTATATGTGCTCTTGACTCTAGCCGAAGCTGCCATGGAGATGATCAATCCGATGATTACGAGAAGATAAGTCCAGCTGAAGCCATAACCATAACCCATTCCGTATCCATATCCATACATAATGAATACCTCCTTTCTCGCACAGTCACTCAAGGAATATTCCTGTTCCTTAAGTTAGAGAAATCATACTACTCTCGTCTTACAAAAAAAGTAAAAAATACTTAAGACTATCTTTTCAAACTGTGAAAAGTTGGTGAACTATTCGTCGTCCTCTTCCCAGTTATGATATACGGCCTGCACATCATCATCACCTTCCAGGAGATCCAGGATACGGTTCATATTTTTGATGTCATCCGGATCAGAAAGAGTGACATAAGTATCCGGGATCATGGTAACTTCCGCGGATGCCATAGGTACGCCTTCCTTCTCCAGTCCTTCTCTTACTTCGCTGAAGGCATCCGGGTCTGTGGTGATCTCGTAACTGTCATCCTCTTCCACAAAGTCCTCGGCCCCCAAATCCAGTGCGATCATCATGAATTCGTCCGGGTCTGTCTCATACTCTTCTTTGGAAATAATGATCTGTCCCTTCTTCTGGAACATGAAGGATACACATCCGCTGGTTCCGATGTTTCCTTTTCCTTTGGAGAATGCCGCACGTACATTGGCTGCTGTACGGTTTTTGTTATCTGTAAGGGTCTCAACGATCACTGCTGTACCGCTGGGACCGTATCCCTCATAAGTATTCTGCACATAGTTAACGGAGTTGGCATCGCCGGCTGCTTTCTTGATTCCACGTTCGATGGTATCATTCGGCATGTTGTTGGCTTTCGCTTTAGCAATCACATCACGAAGCTTGCTGTTATTGGCCGGATCGGCTCCGCCTTCTTTTACGGCAACGGCAATCTCACGTCCGATCACCGTAAAGATTTTTCCCTTTGCAGCATCATTTTTTTCTTTTTTATGTTTAATGTTTGCAAATTTTGAATGTCCTGACATATCAATTCTCCTTACTCTGTAAAATCAAATTTTTTTCCGGACCTCCAGAAAATCTTATATATTATATCATACCCGATATATAAGGTAAACGGTTATTTTGAGAGGATCCCGCTCTCTTTCACGGCTTTCACTGCCTCTGCGATCTCCTCCGGAGGAAGTACCAGGGCAAAGCGTACATAGCCTTCTCCGAGGCTTCCGAAACTGCTTCCCGGTGTGCAGATCACACCGGTCTTTTCGATCAGATCCAGCACGAAGCTGTCGGAATCATCGTACTGGTCCGGAATCGGTCCCCATGCAAACATGGTTCCCTGACTCTTTGGTATATGCCAGCCGATCTCAGTAAATCCCTCACAGAGGGCATCCCTTCTTCGTTCATATTCGTCGCATTGCCGGCGGATTTCCGTGTCATAGTCACCCGTCAGAGCATCGATGGCTCCCATCTGAATCGGATAGAATATCCCGTAGTCAATCTGAGAACGGAAGGTCTTAAAGAGATCCACAATCTCATGATTGCCAAGGACAAATGACATACGGGCTCCTGTATAATTAAAGGATTTGGACAGGGAATAGAATTCTACACCCACGTCCTTTGCACCTGGGAAAGAAAGGAAGGATTTTCCCGGTCTTCCGTCATACACGATATCTGAATAAGCATTATCATGAATGATGATGATCTCGTTCTCTTTTGCAAATGCGATCAATTCCTCATAGAAAGAATCGGGAGCCGTCACACAGAGAGGATTGGCCGGATAGGAAACCACCATGACCTTGGCGGCTTTTCTGATATCCTCAGGGATTTCCTTAAAGTCCGGGAGGTAATCCTTATCCGGAGTCAGGGGATAATACCACTGTTCAGCCTGGGCCAGATAGGCACCCATGGAGAAGATCGGATAACCCGGATTAGGCAGCAGCACCACATCCCCGGGATTGATCAGGGGCTGAAGGATATGAGCCATTCCTTCCTGGGATCCATAAATCGACATGATCTCATCTTTTTGGAGATCTACTCCATATCTTTTCCGATACCGATATTGTACGGCCTCCAGCAATTCCTCCATGTCTGTGATGGAATACTTGTAGTTCTCCGGCTTAAGACAGGCGTCTGAAACGGTTTTCATGATATGAGGAAATGGCTTGAAATCCGGTGTACCGATGGAAAAATTAAATATTTTCCGTCCGGTTTTCTCCACCTCCAGTTTCTTTTCATTTAGTATGGTAAAGATGCCGGCTTCAAAGCCTTTCATCTTATCAGCTTTCTCAATCTTCATGCTTTTCTTCTTCTTTCTCTTCTTTTTTGATATGAATCTGACGCAGGATCTTATCCTTCTGTTCCTTTGTGCGGAAAACATATCCCTTGAAGTGAACCTGCACTTCTTCACCCGGTTCCGGAAGATGTCCCAGCTCATTGATGAGGAATCCGTTCAGTGTTTCAAATTCCTCCGTCTCAAAGGTAATACCCAGCTCCTCTTCCAGGTCATCCAACCGGATCATACCGCTGGCGATAAATTCATCTTTTTCAGGAGAGCGGATAATCTCCACATCCTCCACGTCATATTCATCCAGAATATCCCCCACGATGGTCTCCAGGATGTCTTCCATGGTTACCAGCCCTACCGTCTGTCCGAATTCATCGGCAACGATAGCAAGATGGATCTTATTCTCTTTCATCTGGGTCAGCAATTCGTTGATGTCCATGGTTTCGTGGACAAAGAAAGGTTTTCTCATGATCTGGAGCAAAGTGCTGTCCGGGGCAGTAAGCCATACCTTAACCGCATCCCTCAGATTCAGGATACCCACGATGTGATCCAGGTCCTCCTCATAGATAGGATATCGGCTGAAATGCTGATCCACCATAAAATGAATCGCCTCCTCCAGGGATGTGTGGGCTTCGACCCCTACGATCTTCTGCCGGAATTGCATGACATTCTTTGCATCCATATCTCCGAACTCGAAGATATTGGATATCATCTCCGCTTCGTCCGCCAGAATCACCCCTTGTTCGTGTCCTTCCTGGGCGATATTCATGATTTCTTCCTCGTACTCGTTCTCCTCATCGTCCTTGAATTTGGAAAAGTCAATCTTCTTCATGTCCCCTGTCATCCGCATCAGGATGATGGCCATAAAGCAGACTGCCGCTGCCAAAATCAAAAGACATAAGATTATAATGGTTATGTATATGTTCATTTTCATCCCCCAATTTATGGTAATACTTCCGATATCCCTTCGATGATATCCCGGGCAAGTAGTGCGTGATACCCCTTCTTTCGGGCAGCATGATCCCCTGCCAGGCCATGGCAATAAGCGCCCAGTCTGGCTGCCTCAGCCAGACCGGCTCCTCCTGCCAGAAGACCACAGATCAGTCCGGTCAGGACATCTCCGCTTCCACCTACACTCATGCCATGGTTTCCACTGGTATTCAGATAACTGGTCCCTGATCCATCAGATACGATGGTTCTTGCGTCTTTTAACACAAAGACATGTCCCTTATCTGACAGATTCCTGGCCGTTTCGATCAAGGAGCCCCGGATCTCCTCCACAGACTTTCCACATAATCTGGACATCTCCATCAGGTGAGGGGTCAGTATAATTCCATGCTCGTATTTCATGAATTCTTCCCACAAAATGGACTCTTCTGCTCTCAGACGGGACAATGCATTGATGCCGTCCGCATCGATCACCAGAGGCACCTTCCCTTCCGAGAGAATCATGCCAAGCATCTTCTCTGTGAGAGGGCTTGTTCCAAGTCCGGGGCCAAACCCTATGACGCTGGCCCATGAGATGGCTTCTCTCAGGCCAGAAAGAGCATCTTCCTCTCCCCGGTAAGTGGTAAGGATTGCTTCCGGGAGAAGACTTTGTAAGATAACCCTGTTTTCTTCACAGCTAAAAAGCCGGATCAGGCCACTTCCGGACCGGTAAGCTGCCTCTCCGGCGAGGCAGGCCGCTCCTGCCATGTTCTTGGTCCCGGCTACCATTAATACTTTACCATAAGTTCCTTTATTCGACCACGGTTTTCTTGCAGGAATCCGCTCTAAATCAGCTGCATCATAAGTATGGACAGCAGGGCTGATCTTCTCCACGGCCATCTGTGGAAAGCCGATATCTTTCACCACCACTTCCCCGCAACAGGCGGCTCCGGGATAGAGTAAAAGTCCCAGTTTCTCCAGGCCGAAGGTTATGGTCAGATCTGCCATGAAAGCGATCCCCAGAATCTGCCCGGTCCCGGCATCCACACCGGAAGGAAGATCCACAGCAATCCGGAAGGAATCTCTGCGATTGAGTTCTTCCAATACCTCTTTCTGTATGCCGGTGACTTCCCTGGTTAGGCCTACGCCAAACACAGCATCTATGATTACGTCAAACTCTTCTGCAGGTAAGCAAGTCTCCACCGGTATGCCCAGCTGGTCAAGAATCTTCCTTTGTGCCTTGTAGGAGTCACTGGCACCGGAGACACCGCCGATCTCATATATCCTGACCCGGTAGCCCTTCTCTACAAGAAGTCGTCCCAGAGCCAGTCCGTCTCCCCCATTGTTCCCTTTCTCTGTGACGATCAGAAAACTTGTGTTTTCTTCAAA